>NZ_CALLUR010000065.1:0-16069 GCF_938010445.1 uncultured Thermus sp. | reverse complement strand
CCTCCTGGAGGAGGCGAGGGCGGGGCTCTCCCTGCGGGACCTGAAGGCCCGGGTGCGGGAGGTCTTGCGGAAGGAGAAGGCCCCCAGGCCCTGGCACCGGGAGGTGGGGGAGAGGCTCTTGCGGCTGGACCTCGAGGCCCTCCCCCCTGAGCGGCGAGCCTTGGTGGAGCGCAAGCTCAAGGAGCTTGAGGAACTCCTCGGCTAAAGATCCACCGTCCAGCGGGCCCGCGCCAGAAGCTCGCCGAGGTCGTAGTTCACGCTGGTGGCGGCGAAGTCGGGTTCTCTCTGGAAGGGGGCCGGGATGTAGTGGGCCCTAAGGGCCCGCTCCCCGTCCGTTTCCACCACCACCAGGAACCAGGCATCGGGCTTGTTGAGGCCGGTGAGGATCTGGGTCCGGGAGAGGGTGACCACGCTGGAGCCTGGCCCCTTGCCCTTGACCTCGAGGAACCTCAAGGACCCATCGGGGAGGCGGGACTCCACATCGTAACCGGGCCAGCCCGGCGGCATCTCCCGGGGCTCATGCCCCCACCTTCGCTCCAGCCTAAGGACCGCCTCCACCGCGAGGCGTTCCAGTCTGCGGCGCGCTTCCTCTTCGGGGGCCAGGGGGCTTTCGGCCAGGGGAGGGATCACCCAGATGATCTGGGAAAGCCTCGGGGGTAGGGACCGGATGTGCTTGGCCCTTAGGAGCTCCTCCTCCCTTCGCCTGAGCCGTTCGCGAAGCTCCTCGGCCCGACGCCTCGCCGCCTCTGCCCGCGCCTTGGCCGCCACCTTCCCCGCCTGGGCCTTTCGCTCCTCCTCCGCGGCCCGAGAGTCCCAGTAGAGGATCTCCGAGATCAAGCGCTCCCTTACCGCTTTGAGGGTCCGGTCCACCTCGGCCTCCCGCTGGCGGCGCACCTCCTCCAGGTGCTCCCGGCTCAGGTGCTCCACCGCATAGGCTTCCGCCTTCTCCAGGAGCCTGGGAAGGTCTAGGCGGCCCGCGAGTTCCCGACCTAGCCGCCCTTCCTCCTCCGTGGCGGGGCGGAGGTCCAGGTAGGGAGCGGGCCCCTCCGGACGCACCTCCCCCTTAAGGCTCACCCCCACGTAAAGGAGGCGCCGGGAAACGGGCCCCCGGGCGTCTTCCACCCCGTGCTCCAGGGCAAGGACGAGCCGGGGCTCCGTGGCCTCCTCGTCCACCAGCACCGTCCCCCGCTCCAGGTACTCCCCCCAGGCCTCCAGCGTGGCCTTTAGCACCGCGTCCAAGAGGGGGTGCCCGGGAACCAGAAAGTCGGCCTGGGGCTTTCCGGGAAGGCTCACCCGGTCCTTGTGGAAGGTCACCCGGGTGTACTGCCGGAGCACCCCCGGTCCGCGCGCCCGGGGGGGAACGAAGGTCACCTCCATCCTCCCCGCCTCCCTCGGGTGCACGCTCCCTCCGAGCCGCTCCAGGGCCTCGCGGAAAAAGCTTGTGAGGTAGTGGGGCTGGAGCCTCCGGGCCTCGGCCCGCTCCATCTCCTCCCGGAGGTCCGAAAGGCGCCTTGGGTCCAGAACTTCCTTGGCCAGGGCTCCCTCCAGGAGGGCGAGGAGCCGTTTCCGGTCCACGGCCCCTTCCACCTTCCGGAAGAGCCTGGCCCGCACTTCCGGGTCCTCCCCGTAGCGGATGGCCTCTATGAGGAGGTCTCTCAGGGGGTGGTCCTGGAAGAGCTGTCCCAGGACGTCAAACACCCGTCCCCCCAGGTCGCGGCTCTGCTCCTCCAGCTTCTCCAGGAGGCGCAGGTAGACCTCTCCTTCCCGGGTGTTGGCCGCCACCAGGTTCCACATGTGGCAGACCTCCGTTTGGCCGATGCGGTGGATGCGGCCGAAGCGCTGCTCCAGCCGGGATGGGTTCCAGGGCAGGTCGTAGTTCACCATGAGGTGGGCCTGCTGGAGGTTCACCCCCTCCCCGGCGGCGTCCGTGGCCACCAGGAGGGCCACCTTGGGGTCCTGGGCGAAGCGGGCCTGGCGCAGTCGCCGCTCTTCCCGGGAAAGCCCCCCGTGCAGGACCACCACCGCCTCGGGGCGGCCCAAGAAGGTGGAAAGGCGCTTTTCCAGGTACTCCAGGGTGTCCCGGTGCTCCGTGAAGACGATGAGCTTTCTTCCCCGGATAAGGTCGCTCTCCAGGAGGCGGCGGAGTTCCTGCCACTTCCGGTCCTGCTCCTGCTGAAGGAGGCGCTTGGCCTGGGCCTCGAGGGCCTTCAGGGTGCGGATCTCCGCCTCCAGCTCGGCCGCTGTGCGGGCGGCGGTGGCCTGGTCCAGGACCTCGGGAGCGCCCTCCAGCTCCTCGGTGGGGAACTCCTCAAGCTCCTCAATGTCCTCCTCCTCCAAAAGGGGAAAGCCGGGGACAAGCCCTCGCCGCACCTCCGAAAGCCTCGCCTCCAGGCGCTTCCTGCGCCGTTCCAGGGAGCGGGCGATGGCCAGCGGACTCGAGGCCAGCCGCCTCTGGAGCAGGGTGAGGGCGAAGCCCACGGTGCGCCGCCTGCCCTCCTCCAAGGACTCCGCCCGGTTCATCTCCTCCCGCACGTAGGCGGTCACGGCCTCGTATAGGGCCATCTCCTCCGAGGAAAGGTGGTAGGCCACGGTGTAGGCCCGGCGTTCGGGGAAGAGGGGCGTGCCGTCAAAGCGCACCAGGTCTTCCTTCTGCCGCCTGAGCCAGACCCCTTGGGTATCGGGGGCGGGGCTTCCCGCCCGGGGCCTCCCGGCGAAGCGGTCGGGGTCCAGAAGGGCGAGGAAGAGGCGGAAGTCCTCCTCCCTGCCCCGGTGGGGCGTGGCGGTGAGGAGGAGGAGGTGCTTGGCCCTTTCCGAAAGCTGCTGGCCCAGGCGGTAGCGCCGGGTGGCCTTGACCTCCAGGCCGTAGTAGGTGGCGGACATCTTGTGGGCCTCGTCCACCACCACCAGGTCCCAGTCCACCTCCAGGGCCCTCTCCGCCACCTCCGGGAAGCGGGCCAGCTGGTCCAAGCGGGCAAGCCAGTAGGGGTGCTTGCGAAAGGGGTTTTCCAGACTGTTTTCCAGCCAGGAGCGGGAGAAGATTTCAAAGCGGAGGCGGAACTTCTCCCAAAGCTCCTCCTGCCACTGCACCACCAGGCTTCCTGGGGCCACCACCAGGGCCCGCTCCAGGGCCCCCCTCAGGGCCAGCTCTCGCATGTAGAGGCCGGTCATGATGGTCTTCCCCGCCCCGGGGTCGTCGGCCAGGAGGAAGCGGAGGGGGTTTTTGGGGAGCATGTGGCCGTACACCGCCTCAATCTGGTGGGGGAGGGGCTCCACCAGGGAGGTGTGCACGGCCATCCAGGGGTCAAAGAGGTAGGCGTACTGGATGCGCTTGGCCTCGGCGGCGAGGCGGAAGAGGTCTCCGGGGGCGTCCAGGGGAGGGCGGGCCTCCTCCTCCACCTCGAGGCCCCGGAGGTCTTCGGGGTAGAGGAGGGCCTCCTCCAGCCTCCCGGAGGGGGTGCGGTAGGTGATCCGGAGGGCGCTCCCCAGGGGGCGGACGTCCTCCACCCGCACGCTCCCCTCCGGGGTGAGGCCCCGGAGGCGCACCCCACGGGCCAGCTTTCCGGGCTCCACGGGAGATAGCCTAGCAGAAGACCAGCGGGCTCTTGTGATACGGCAGTAGCACATGCCAAGTCTTGTGATACAAGATGGGGGAGCTAGTATCATAAGGGCCGTGCGCCCGGAGGAGTTCGCCCCCCAGGCCCCGGGGAAGCTTTTGGCCATCGGCCGGGGCGTGTACGCCTTCCTGCCAGACCCCTTACCGCCCCGGTTGGAATGGAGCCTCCGCCTCATCGCCCTTCTTGACGAGGCCCGTGGGGCCCTCGGGGAACTGGCGGGGCTCTTGCGCCAGCTTCCCAACCCGTACCTCTTCATCCGCCCCTTCATCCAGAAAGAGGCGGTGCTCTCTTCCCGCATAGAAGGCACCCAGGCGGGCTTGCTGGACGTCTACGCCCTCGAGGCCCAGGTGCCCTTGTTCCCCTCCCCAAAGCTCAGGGAGGACGTCCAGGAGGTGCTCAACTACATCCGCGCCCTGGAGCGGGGGAGGGAACTTCTCCAGGAGATACCCCTTTCCCTGAGGCTCCTCAAGGAGGTCCACGCGGTGCTCCTCCGGGGGGTGCGCGGAGGGGGCCGGGCCCCGGGGGAGTTCCGCCGGACCCAGAACTGGATCGGTCCACCGGGGAGTTCCTTGGAGGAGGCCCGGTACGTGCCCCCTCCTCCCGGCCCCATGCTGGAGGCCCTGGACGCCCTAGAGCGCTTCTGGTCCAGCGACCACGGGCTTCCGCCCCTCGTGGAGATCGCCCTGGTCCACTACCAGTTTGAGGCCATCCACCCCTTCCTGGACGGAAACGGCAGGATTGGGCGGCTCCTCATCACCCTGATGCTTTTGGAGAGGGGGCTCTTACCGGAGCCCGCCCTCTACCTCTCCGCCTACTTTGAACGGCACCGAACCCTCTACTACGACCTTCTCCTCGGGGTGAGCCAGCGGGGAGCTTGGGAGGACTGGTTGGCCTTCTTCCTGGAAGGGGTGCGCACGGAGGCTAAGGACGTGGCGGAGCGTGCGCGCAGGCTCCTTGACCTCTGGAGGGAGTGGCGGGAAAGGTACGGGCGCAAGGGAGGGAGCGCCCACATCCTGGGATTGCTGGACCTTCTCTTTGAGCGCCCGGTGTTGACCGTCCCTCTGGTCAAGGACCGCCTGGGGATTACCCACGCCTGGGCGAACAGGCTGGTGCAGAGGCTGGAAGAAGACGGTATCCTGACACCCGTCAGCGAGAGGAAGCGCAACAGGCTTTACGCCGCCAAGGAGATCCTGGAAATCTTGGAGGAGGCCCGCAATGCCTAAGAAGCTGATTGAGGTCGCCCTACCCCTCGAGGCCATCAACAAGGAGGCGAGCCGCGAGAAGTCCATCCGCCACGGTCACCCCTCCACCCTGCACCTCTGGTGGGCGAGGCGCCCCTTGGCCACGGCCAGGGCGGTGCTCTTCGCCAGCGTGGTGGACGACCCCGGGGAGGACAAGGAGCGGAACCAGCTCTTCGCCCTCCTGGAGAGGCTGGTGAACTGGGACGAGGCCAAGAACCCCGACTCCCCCATCCTCTGGGAGGCCCGCTACGAGGTGGCGAAGAGCCTGGCAAAGGCCCTGGGGAAGACCCCTCCTCGCTCCAAGGAGGACCGCGCCGCCATCCTCGCCCTCCTGGAAGAGGCCCCGCCCGTGCTGGACCCCTTCGCGGGCGGGGGGACCATCCCCTTGGAGGCCCAGCGCCTCGGCCTTAGGGCCTACGCCGGGGACCTGAACCCCGTGGCCGTCCTCATCAACAAGGCCCTGGTGGAGGTGCCGCCCCTCTTTGCGGACCTTCCCCCGGTGAACCCGGACTACCGGGCGAGGCGCCAGCCCACGGACCGCTTTCCCCGGGCCAAGGGTCTGGCCGAGGACGTGCGCTTTTACGGGCGCTGGGTGCGGGAGGAGGCCTGGCGGCGCATCGGGGCCTACTACCCGACGCTGAATGGAAAGACGGTGATCGCCTGGCTCTGGGCCCGCACCGTGCCGTGCCCGAACCCCGCCTGCCGTGCGGACGCGCCCCTGGTGCGCTCCTTCTGGCTCTCCAAGAAGCGGGGAAAGGAGGCCTACGTGGCCCCCGAGGTGGAGGGGGGGAGGGTGGTGTTCCGCGTGAAAACCGGAGCGGGCACACCGCCCCTGGAGGGCACGGTGAACCGCCGAGGGGCGCAGTGCCTCGTCTGCGGCACCCCCATCCCCCTGGAGCACGTGCGAAAGGAGGGCCAGGCGGGCCGCTTGGGGGCGAGGCTCATGGCCATCGTCACGGAAGAGACCGGGGGAAGGGGGTACCACGCCCCTGAGCCGGAGCACGAAAAGGTGGCCGAGCAGGCTACGCCCCCTTGGAAGCCGGACTACGCCTTTGCGAAAAACAGCCGACATATGACCCCCTCTATCTATGGCCTGGAGCGCTTTTCGGACCTCTTCACCCCCCGCCAGCTCCTGGCCCTCGCCACGTTCTCCGACCTGGTGGCCCAGGCCAGGGAACGGGTTTACCAAGACGCTCTGGAGGCGGGCCTGCCCGACGACCCTACTCCCCTGGCCCAAGGGGGAACGGGCGCCCGGGCCTACGCCGAGGCCGTAGGGGTATATTTGGCGCTTGCGGTAGACCGACTTGCGGAGAGCGGGAACACCCTTTCAAGGTGGCAATGCGCCGGCGACTTTGTCGCCGGCGCTTTCAGTCGTCAGGCTTTGCCGATGGTTTGGGATTATGCCGAGGTAAATCCTTTCTCCAGCTCCACACGTAACTTTACCGATGCTGTTGAGTGGGTTGCAGAGGTGCTAGAAACTATCCCCGCTCGTCCTCCGGGGGAGGCCCGGCAGGTGAACGCCGTGGAGGCGGTGAACGGCGTCCCCGCCCCGCCCCTCATCTCCACCGACCCGCCTTACTACGACAACGTGCCCTACGCCGACCTCTCCGACTTCTTCTACGTCTGGCTCCGGAGGACTCTCCGGGACACCTACCCCGACCTCTTCCGCACCCTCCTCACCCCCAAGGAGGAGGAGCTCATCGCCGACCCCCACCGCCAGGGGGGGCCGGACGCCGCCCGCCGCCACTTTGAGGAGGGGATGCGCCGGGTCTTCCGCAACCTGCGGGCCAGGGCCCACCCCGACTACCCCCTCACCCTCTACTACGCCTTCAAGCAGCAGGAGGTGGAGGAGGACGAGGAAGGGGAGACCGAGGCCGTGGCCTCCACGGGCTGGGAGACCTTCCTCCAGGGCCTCGTGGAGGAGGGCTTCCAGGTGGTGGCCACCTGGCCCATGCGCACCGAGCGGTCAAACCGCCCCCGGGGCCAGGGCTCCAACGCCCTCGCCTCCTCCATCGTCCTCGTCTGTCGTCCCAGGCCCGAAGACGCCCCCCGCGCCTCCCGCCAGGAGTTCCTCCGCGCCCTCCGGGCCGAGCTCCCCAAGGCCCTCGAGGACCTCACCCGGGGGAGCATTCCCCCCGTGGACCTGGCCCAGAGCGCCATCGGCCCGGGCATGGCCGTCTTCAGCCGCTACAGCGCCGTGGTGGAGCCGGACGGCAGGCCCCTCTCCGTCAGGGAGGCCCTGGCCCTCATCAACCAGGTCCTGGACGAGTTTCTGGCCGAGGAAGAGGCGGAGCTGGACGCCCCAAGCCGCTTCGCCCTCGCCTGGTACGAGCAGTACGGCTACGGCGAGGGTCCCTTCGGCGACGCCGAGACCCTGGCCAAGGCCAAGAACGTGGCGGTCTCCGCCCTGGAGGAGGGAGGCATCCTCCTCGCCCGGGGCGGTAAGGTGCGCCTCTTCCGGCCCGAGGAGTACCCGGAGGACTGGGACCCCAAGGCCGACCGCCGCCTGAGCGCCTGGGAGGCCGCCCACCACCTCATCCGCCTCCTGGAGAGGGAAGGGGAGGGGGCCGCGGCCAGGCTCCTCGCCGAGCTTCCCCCCGCCCTGGCGGAGGGGGCCCGGGCTCTGGCCTACCGCCTCTACCAGATCGCCGAGCGCAGGGGCCGCGCCGAGGACGCCCAGAGCTTCAACCTCCTGGCCAAAAGCTACGGCCACCTGGCGGTGGAGGCGGCCAGGGCGCGGGGAGCGGTGCAGGAGGGGCTTTTTGAGTAGGGAAGGCCTGAGGGGTGCCCTTGTTTCTTTCAAGGGGTGGCGACCGGAGGAACACGATGCGGAAGCCTTTGGACTACTACCTGAGCCTGAAGTACCCCGTGCTCCTGGTGGCGGAGCCGGAGGGGGGTTACACCGCCCTCCACCCGGACCTCGAGGGGTGCGTGTCCGTGGGCGAGACCCTGGAGGAGGCCCTGGCTAACCTGGAGGAGGCCCGTAGGCTCTGGCTAGAAACCGCTTACGAACACGGGGACGAGATTCCCCTTCCCTCCAAAAGACCCTAGCGCGGCGGTTCCAGGGCCACGGGGTGGGAGCTGGCGTAAACGACCCCGCCTTGCGTTAGCCTTGACTAACCTAAAGGGGTCTACTAACATGGAGGTGTGCGGTGGCGCAGTACCGGGTGGAGCTCTATCGGAACGCCCGAGGGTACTCTCAAGTCCTGGAGTTCTTCAACACGCTCAAGAGGAGCAACCCCAAGCTTCTGGCCTTCGCCCAGCGTCTCCTCAAGAACCTGGAGGAGCACGGCCCTGACTTGCGTCCACCTTTGGCCAAGCCTCTTAAGGGGCTCCAGGCACCCATCTGGGAGCTGCGCCATCCTTCTGGGCTTCGGCTTTACTACTGGCGGCAAGGGGCCACGCTCTTCGTCGTCGCCGCGGGAGAGGTTAAGAAACGGGACGAAGCCGACCCCGACTTGCTGGAGTTCGCGGTGAAGGCGTACAGGGAAAGCCAGAGAAACGTTAACTAGGGGGGACTTGCCATGGGAAACAACATCAACTTTAGCGACTACTTCCGGGAGTCCATGAAGGACCCGGAGGCCAGGCGGCTTTACCGGGAGGTCCTGGACGAGGAGCTCTCCTGGCTTCTCAGCTACCTGAGGGAGGAGAGGGGGCTTTCCCAGAAGGAGGTGGCCCAGCGCCTCGGGGTCTCCCGGGGCCGGGTGAGCCAGCTGGAGACCTCCGCGGGCCTCTCCATGAGCCTGGAGAGCCTGGCCCGCTACGCCCAGGCCCTGGGGCTTTCCCTAAGGCTGGAGTTCGCCGACGAGAGGGGGGAGGTCCTGGCCCGCTTCTCCCTCGCGGCGGACGAGCCCGTGGCGGAGACGACGAATCCCTCTTGGGAAAACGCCGGATTTGGCCCGGAGCCTGCTTTCGGCAAGGCCTCCTGGGCTTCTTGGGCCGCCTAGAGCATGGAAAGCAAATCGGAAACCATCCGCAGGCTCTACCGGGAAGGGAAGAGCGTCTCCGAGATCGCCAAGGCCCTGGGGCTGAGCTACCAGAGGGTCTACAACACCCTGAAGCGCTCGGGCCTCCTCAAGCCCAAGGGATGGGGGCCCTCGCCTTCTGGGGAGCCCGATCCCGAGGCCTACGCCAGGTTCCTCCAGGGCCTGGAGATCCGGTCCGTGGAGATGACGGAGGCCCACGCGAAGCTGGAGCGCTCCCCCAAGGGGAAGCTCTCCTTCCGCATGGGCCTCGAGGCCTTCGGCCCCGAGCCGAGGGAGGGGGGCTTCACCGCCGGGCTCGCCTTGAACCTGGACTTCCAGGACGAGGAGGGGCCCTTCGGTTTCCTGCGGCTCAGGGTGAGGGCCGGCTACGCCACGCCCCTCTTCCCGGACGAGCCCCTCTTCCGCACCTTTAGGGAGCGAAACCTGATCGTGCACCTCTGGCCCTACCTGAGGCTTTACGTGGACTTCCTGACGGCGCAGATGGGGCTTCCCCGCCTGGTCCTGCCCGCCTGGAAGGTCTAGGAGGGGTCGCCTGCCGCCCCCTTGGGCCGTTTGGGGGCTTAAGCTTTGAGGTATGGCGCTTAGCAACCGGGAGATCGTGGGTAAGGGCCTGGACCTCCTTCGGTCCGGGCTGAGGCCTTTCGTGGAGCGGGAGTACCGACGGGTCTACGGCGAGGAATGGGTCAGGGAGGCGGGGGAGGTGCTGAGGGGGGACCGGGCTTCCCTGCAAGACCCCGACGCCCAGGCCCTCCTCAAGCTCATGGACTACCGCTGGAGCGAGGTCTTTGACGAGAAGCTCGGGCGCTGGGGCCGGACCCTGGTGAAGGAGCTTCTGGAGTTCCGCAACCGCTGGGCCCACCAAGGTGCCTTCTCCTTTGAGGACGCCCACCGGGCCCTGGACAGCATGACCCGCCTCCTGGAGATGATCGCCGCCGAGGAGGCCCAGGAGACGGCCCGCATGGCCCGGGAGCTCCTCAGGCGCCGCTTTGAGGAGGAGGCGAAGCGGGAGGCGGAGCGGGCGGTCAAGCAGTCCCTGGCCGTCGTCCCCCAGGGCCTCAAGCCCTGGCGGGAGGTGGTCACGCCCCACCCCGACGTGGCCTCGGGGCGGTACAGCGAGGCGGAGTTCGCCGCCGACCTGGCCCAGGTGCACCGGGGCGAGGCCGGGGAGGAGTACGGGAACCCCTTGGAGTTCTACCGCCGCACCCACCTCACCTCCGGGCTGAAGCGCCTCCTCCTCAACGCCCTGAAGCGCCTGGCGGGGGAGGGGGGGGACCCGGTGGTGGAGCTCCAGACGGCCTTTGGCGGGGGGAAAACCCACTCCATGCTTGCCCTATACCACCTCTTCGGCGGGGCGGTGGACCCCGGGGAGGTGCCGGGCCTCGAGGACCTCCTGGCCCAGGCAGGGGTGGCCCGGGTGCCCTTGGCCCGCCGGGCGGTCTTCGTGGGCACCGCCTTTAGCCCCGCCCGCCCCCACCCCAAGCCCGAGGGGGTGGTGGTGCGCACCCTCTGGGGGGAGATCGCCTACCAGCTCGGGGGCGTGGAGGGCTACCGGATGCTGGAGGAGGAGGACCGCACGGGGGTGGCCCCGGGTTCCGATGTCCTCAAGGAGCTCTTTGACCGCTTCAGCCCGGCCCTGGTGCTCATAGACGAGTGGGTGGCCTTCCTGCGCAACCTCTACGGGGAGGAGGGCCTCCCCGCCGGGACCTTTGACCAGAACCTGACCTTCGCCCAGGCCTTGACCGAGGCGGCCAAGCGCAGCCCCCGCGCCTTGGTGGTGGCCTCCCTTCCCGCCTCCGACGCCGAGGTGGGGGGAGGAGGGGGGAGGGAGGCCCTCCTCCGGTTGCAGAACGTCTTCGGGAGGCTGGAGTCGGTGTGGCAGCCCGCTACCCAGGACGAAACCTACGAGATCGTGCGCCGCAGGCTCTTCCAGCCCCTTTCGGCGGAGGGCTATCGGGTGCGGGACGCCGTGGTGCGGGAGTACGTGCGCTACTACCGGGAGCACCGGGGGGAGTTCCCAAGCGAGGTCCTCGAGCCCCGCTACGAGGAGCGGATGCGCCTCGCCTACCCCATCCATCCGGAGCTCTTTGACCGGCTTTACGAGGACTGGGCCACCCTCGAGGGCTTCCAGCGCACCCGGGGGGTGCTCCGCCTCCTGGCCTCGGTGGTCTACACCCTCTGGGTCCGGGGGGACACCTCCCCCCTGATCCTGCCGGGGGGCCTTCCCCTGGACGCCGACGGCCCCCGCTACGAGCTCGTTCGCCACCTCTCCCGCCACCAGGAGGGGTTTGACCAGGTGATTGATTCAGACATAGACGGCCCCAACGCCAAGGCCTTCGCCCTGGAAAAGGAGCGCCCTTCCCTTGGCCGCCACCAGGCGGCCCGCCGGGCGGCCCGGGCGGTCTTTCTGGCCACCGCCCCCGCCGGGGCCGCCCCTACGGGCAAGCCCAGGGGGGTGGAGGGGGTCCGGGTCAAGCTGGGGGTGGCCCACCCCGGGGAGAGCCCGGCCCTCTTCACCGAGGCCCTGAAGGCCCTCTCCGAGCGCCTGGTCTACTTTCACGCCGAGGGGGACCGCTACTGGTTTGAGACCCGCCCGAGCCTCAACCGGATGGCCCAGGACCGGGCGGCGGCCGTATCGCGGGAGGAGGCCCTAATGGAACTGGAGGAGCGCCTGCGGGCCTGGGCCAAGGGGCGCCCCGCCCTCTTCCAGGGGGTGCACGCGGCCCCCGCGGGCTCGGGAGAGGTGGCGGACGAGCCCAGCCTGCGCCTTGTGGTCCTCTCTCCCCGGACCCCCTACGCCAAGGGGGGTTCGGAGGCGGAGCGGTGGGCCCGGGAGGTCCTGGAGGGGCGGGGCCGGGCCCCAAGGCGTTACCGCAACACCCTCCTCTTCCTCGCTCCCGAGGCCGTCCTGGTCCCCGACCTCGAGGAGGCGGCCCGCCAGTACCTGGCCTGGCGTTCCATTTGGGAAGACCGGGAGAGCCTGAACCTGGGGGCGGCGGACGTGCGCCAGGTGGAGAGCCGCCTTCGCCAGGCGGAGGACACCCTGAGGCTCCGCCTCGAGGAGGCCTACCGCCACCTCCTCGTCTTCCATCAGCCCGACCCCAAGGCTCCGGACCTGGAGGTGGACGCCCTCCGCCTCCTGGGGAGCGGCAACCCCTTGGAGCGGGCGGCCAGCAAGGCCCAGAACGAGGGGCTCGTCCTCGTGCGGTGGCACCCGGAGTTTCTGGGGGAGACCCTCGCCCGCTACGGGTTCTGGGAAGTGGCCGAGCCGAAAGGCGTCCTCCCCCTGAGGCGGCTTTGGGAAGACCTCGCCTCGTACCTCTACCTCCCCCGGTTGAAGGACGAAGGGGTGCTGCTCGCCACCGTGGCCCAGGGGGTTAAGGAGGGGCGGTTTGGTTACGCCGAGAGGCTGGAGGGCGGGGTTCCCAAGGGGGTGGTCCTCGGAGAGGAGGTGGCCCCCTCCCTGGGGGGTTACCTCCTGAAGCCCGAGGTGGCCGCCCGGTTTTTGAAGGAGAAAACCGGGGAAGACGTTCCCCCACCCCCGGACGGGGAGGGGGATGACGAGAAGGTCCCGGTCCCGCCTCCGCCTAGGCCTTCGAGGCCCCGCCGTTTCTACCTCAAGAAGACCCTGCGGATGGAAAGCCTCCTTCCCGAGGTGAGGGCCCTGGCCGAGGAGGTTCTCCTGCACCTTTACAAGGAGGGCGGTGTCCGGCTCGAGGTGGTCCTCGAGGCCCACGCCGAGGCTCCGGAGGGATTCCCCGAGGATCTGGAGCGGGTCCTCAAGGAGAACAGCCGGGTGCTCGGGGCCGAGGCTTCCTTTGAGGAGGTATGAGGTACGGGGGCTGGAGTCTAGGCAGGAGGACGCGTTCTGGTGAGACTCCGTGATAAGAACTCCCCGTGGGTTTTTCCCTTACCATGAGAACATCGCGCTGGCCATGCCCTCTTCCACGGATGGCCGGGGGGCGCTGGGGAACGGGATCTGGAGGATTCCTTAATTAGTTGCTGAAGGGAAAGCCTTAGACGGTCCTGGCGCGGGCGTTCTTGGGGCTCATCATTTACAGCCTTAGGGTCCTTCTCCCCTTTCTTCCCCTGCCTCCGGGGTCCAAGGCGATTCACCAGACAAGCTCCCCCTGCCCTTGCGGAAGAAGAAAAGCCCGAGGAGGAAGGCGGCGAGGTTCAGGTAGAGGTGGGGGACGAAGAGGAGGAAGGCCAAGCCCCCGAGGGCCCAGGCCTCCCAGCGGGCCAGGACCCTCCGCGTGTACCCGGCCCCCGAGGCGGAGAGGTAGACCACCCCAAGCCCCACGGCGAGGAAGCGCCAGAGGATGAGGGACCAGGCCTTCTCGGGCGGGGCGGTTTCCAGGACGGGGAGGATGAGGAGGGCGGTGCCGGAGTAGGCGAGGAGGAAGAAGAAGCCCACCAGGTACTTGGAGAGGGCCACGCGGGCGGCGTAGATGCCGGTCTGGAGGGGGTTGGTGCCGAAGACGCTGGCGGCGGCGTAGGCGGAGAGGGCCACGGGCGGGGTCACGTCGGCGAGGACGGCGTAGTAGAAGAGGAACATGTGGGTGGCGAGAAGGGCGGCCTGCTGGGCGGCTTCCTGGCCTAGCCCCTCGGCGGCGAAGTTTTTGGCGGCCAGGCCGATGATGGCTGGCGCCGTCAGGGCGGAGGTGAGGACGTAGGTGGCCGTGGGGGGGACGCCCATCCCCAGGACGAGGCTGAAGACCGCGGTGATCAGGGTGGCAAGGAGGAGGCTTTCCCCCGAGACCTGCTGCAGAAGCTGGCTGAACTTGGAGGGAAGGCCGGAGATGACCATGTTGGCGAAGATGAGGTTGGCGGCGGTGACGGCGGTGCCGATGGGAAGGAGGGTGCGGAAGCCCTCGGCGAGGCCCTGGAAGATGGGGGCGATTCCCTTTGGCCTCAGGGTGGGGTCCAGGTAGGCCAGGGCCACGAAGAGGACGAGGGCGAGGCTCGCCGCGGTGCGCACCTCGTACCCCAGGTAGAGCATGGCCACGATGAGGAGGATGGGGAGGAAGATGTAGCTGTAGCGGAGGGCGTAGGCCCGCCGGCTCATGCCGAGCTCGGGGGCCACGGGGGCGAGCCCCGCCTTCCTGGCGTAGAACTCGTTGAAGGCGAGGACGGTGGTGAGGTAGAGGAGGGCCGGGCCGATGGCCATGACGATGACCTTGAGGAGGGAGATCTGGAGGACCTCCACCATGATGAAGGCGATGGAGCCCAAAACGGGCGGGGTGATGAGGGCGATGGTCCCGGCGGTGGCCACGAGCCCCGCGGCGATCAAGCGGTCGTAGCCCGCCCGCTCGTAAAGGGGCTTGGTGAGGGCGGCGACGAACTGGGTGTCGGCGGCCCCGCTTCCGGAGAACATGCCCATGAAGACGCTGGCGATGCCCGTGACCCGCCCGGGGGTGGCGGGGTGCTTGCCCACCAGGGCCAGGGCCATGTTGGCCACCACCTTGCCGAGGCCAAGGGCGGCGATCATCCCGGAAAGCAGGGTGAAGTAGACCAGGTACTTGGCGGAAACCCCGGTGATGAGGCCGTAGATCCCCGCCTCCGTCTCGTTGAAGGTCTTGCCGAGGAGGAGGTCCAGGGGCTGGGGCGTGGGTCGTGTAAGGATTTATGTGTAAGGGCCCGTGTTTAATAGGGGGGCACACCTTAGCACGAGGAGGTGCCCCGTGGACCAGGATACCTTGCGAATCGTGCTGAGGGAAGCGGTGCGGGAGACAGTAGCCGAGGTTCTGCAGACGGTTCTGGAGCTGGACCGGACAGCCTTCTTGCAGGTGCACGGGGGGCGCAGGAACGGCTACTACCCCCGCAAGCTGGAGACCGCCTTCGGCCAGGTGGACCTGAAGGTCCCTAGGGATCGGGAATCTCGGTATTACCCGGCTTTCCTTAAGCCCTACGTCCGCCGCCTGGTGGACGTGGGGGAAGTGGCGGTAGCCCTTTACGCCGCCGGGGTCAGTCAGCGCAAGGCGGCCGAGATACTGAGCCTGCTCCTGGGCCACCGCTACTCCCACGAGACCCTGAGCGCTCTGACCGACCAAGTCCTGGAGGCGGCAGGAGCCTTCCGCACCCGGCTTTTGCCCGAGGAGATGGCCTTCGTCTACCTGGATGGGCTTGCCATCAAGGTCTTGAGGGAAGGGGAGGGGGTGGTACGGGAAACCGTGTACGTGGCCCTGGGGATCACCCCGAGCGGGGAAAGGCGAGTTTTGGGATTCTGGCTCCTGCCCACAGAGAGCGCCACCGCTTGGGAAGAAGTCTTGAGGGAGCTATGGGAGAGGGGGTTGCAGCGGGTCTTGCTCTTCATTACTGACGCCCTGCCTGGGATAGAGGGGGCGATCCAGCGGGTGTATCCCCTGGCCCAGTGGCAGGGGTGCGTTCCAGCCTAGCCCAGGTGCGGGTGCGGGACCGGGCCTGGCTGGCCCAGGACCTGAGGGGGATCTATAGGGCGAGGGATCGGCAGGAGGCCCTGGAGGCCTTGAGGTCTGGGGGGCCAGGTACCCTTCCCTGGTGGGAGAACTCGGGGGCTCTTTTGCGCCCTGAGGTGCTCTGGCCTTATTTGCGGAGCACCAACCTGATGGAGCGGTTTATCCGGGGGACCAAGGTGCGGGACCACAGGTTTCCCAAGGAGGAGGCGGTGTACAAGCTGCTTTACCTGGAGTCCGAGAGGCAGGAGGGGAGGTGGGCGGAGCGGAGGCTCAAGGGTTTTGCGGAGGTGAAGGAGGTGCTGGAGAAGATGCTTCAGGAGCGGTATGCCCCCCGTACACAGACTCTTACACATAACTCTTGACACAACCCCCACCCCACGGGACCGGTGGAAAGGCGCCCGGTCCATGAGCACCTTCACACATACCCCATGGCCCTGAGGTGCCGGGCCACCACCTTGGGGGCCAGGCGGACCCCAAAGCGCTCGGCTAGGGCTGCCGAGAGCCGGGGGGCGGTCCAGACCCTATCCTCGGCCAGCCTTTCCTCCACGAAGGCGGCCATCTCGGGGGTGAACTTCCTGGGGGCTCCCGGGGGTTTGCGGTAGGCGAGGCCCTGGAGACCCTCCCTCACGAAGCGCCGGAGGACGAGGTAGACCGTGGTGCGGTCCTTGTGGAAGTGCTGGGCGATCTTTGGGGCGGTCCAGCCCTCGGCCGCCAGGCGGACCATCATGGCCCACAGGCGGGTCTTCTTGTGGGTCCTTGGGTCCAGGGAGAGCTCCAGGAGGAGCCGGTCCTCC
>NZ_CALLUR010000064.1:0-24569 GCF_938010445.1 uncultured Thermus sp. | reverse complement strand
CCAGATGATGTTCGCCAAGGTGATCGTGGCCGTGGACGGGGACGTGCCGGTGAAGCCGGGCTTTAGGACCCTGCAGGAGGCCCTTAAGCATGCCCTACCTGGCCGGGATACCCTTCTTCTAAGGGGGCCCATGGACGTCCTGGACCATAGCTCCCGGGGTTTTGCCTTTGGGGGAAAGCTGGTCCTGGACGGCACCCGCAAGCTTCCTGAGGAGGGGGGGGAGGTGCCCTTCACACCCTGGGCGCATGCGGAACTACCCCCTCTGGAGGTGGAGGACCAACGCCAGTGGCCGGGGATTTGGGGCGTGGCCTTGCGCAAGGAACGCCCCGGGCAGGCCTTCTCCTTGGCGGAAAGGCTCCTCAACACCCCGCAAAGCGCTGGCATCCGCCTTCTCCTCCTGGCGGACCACGACACCCTTTTGACCCCTGAGGAGCTCCTTTGGGCCGTCCTTAACAACATAGACCCGGAGCGGGATGCCCGGGTCATGCAGGGGGTGGAGGGCCCGGTTTTGGTGCTGGACGGCACCCGCAAGTTCCCCGAGGAGGGCTTCACCCGCACCTGGCCCGAGCGCATCCGCATGGACCCGCGCATCCAGGCCCTGGTGGACTCCCGTTGGGAGGAGTACGGCCTTTAGGCCGTTCGCAGGGTCCGGTTGCGGATAAGGCCGCTTTTCAGGGCCCGCACCACCTCCCGGTGGAGCCTTCCCTTTCTCGCTTCCTCCTCCAGCACCCCTAAGGCTTCCTCGGGGCGCAAGGGCTTGCGGTAGGTGCGCACGCTGGTGAGGGCATCGTAGATGTCGGCGGCGGTGAGGGCCTGGACCAGGAGGGGGATAGCGGTAAGGCCATCGGGGTAGCCGGAGCCGTCCAGCTTCTCATGGTGCCAGCGCACATATGGCCTTAGGCGAGGGTAAGCCCTTAGGGGCTGGATGATCTCATCGCCCTTCACCGGGTGCTGGCGGATGAGGCGCCACTCGTTTTCCGTGAGCGTGTAGTCGCCCCGCAGGATATGGTCGGGGATGGCGATCTTGCCCACGTCGTGAAGCAGCGCCCCCATTCGCAGGTCCTCCAGCTCCCCTTTCCTGGCCCCTAGCTCCTCCGCGGTCCAAAGGGCGTATTGGGCCACCCTTTCCCCGTGGCCGGCGGTATAGGCGTCCTTGGCCTCCACTGCCCGCACCAAGGCCAGGAGGGTTCTTTCCAGGTCCTCCAGCTTTTCCTGAAGCCGCCGCCTTTCCAGGTGCCCCCGCACCCTGAGCCGGAGTTCCGTGAGGTCCACGGGGCGGTTCAGGAAGTCGTCGGCCCCGGCCTCAATGCCCTTTAGGCGCACCTCCTTGTCCCCATCGGCGGTGAGGAGGATCACGGGGAGAAGGGGATCAAGGGCCTTGACCCTGCGGGTGAGTTCCAGGCCATCCATGACCGGCATGTGCAAGTCGGTGAGCACCACCTGGGGGAGGCCATCCTTAAGGAGATCCAGGGCTTCCCGGCCGTTCCGGGCTTCCTGGACCTCTACCCCTAGGGGCTCGAGGGCCCGCATGAGGAGAAGGCGCTGGATGGGCTCGTCATCCACCACGAGGGCCTTTTTGCTGAGTGTGAGGGTCGTTTTCATACCCTTACCCCTTGAAGAGCCAGCCGAAGAACCCCGGCTTACCCCTTTCCATCTGACCTGTGCGCTCTACCAACCCCTTGCGTTCTAAGCGGTAAAGGTAGAAGCGCACTAGGTCTAAGGGCATTCCCAGGGCTGTGGCCAAGGCTTTTGAAGAGCTTCCTTTTTGCAGATAGGGGTAGGCTTTCTTGAGAAAGTTTTCCTCAGAAAGGTGTTTCTTCGCAAAGGGGGTTGTCTTGAAAACCGCCCGGGGGTGGGGAAGATGGGGCCGGTACCGTACCAACTCATCTTGGAGGGTAAGGATGCTGAGAAGGACCTTTTCTATAGACCAGTTCAGGCGGTGCCGGTGCTTGGGTTTTGCCCCGGGGATGAACTCAAAGCTGCCTTGCCGGGCCTGGATCAGGGCTTGCAAGACGGCCTTGGCCATCAGGGGGTCCAGGGGCTTGCCGTTTTGGTCAACGGAGCGTATGCGGCCGGGCTTCAGGTAGATGGTGGTGGGGGGCATATCCTTTAGGTTCCAAATCTCTAGGGTACCCTCCTTTTGGGCGAGGAGCTGGAGGAGCTCCTCCAGGGGCAAGGAATCTAAACTTCCAAACAAGGCCATAAATCAACCTCCCCTGCTCATCCTAAGCCTACCCTGTGAAGGGGATTTGAAAGCCCCTATAATCCTCCTCTGTGTTGGTGCGGCCTGCCCTACTTCCCTCTTGGCCCCCGAAGGTGGGGGACCTCTTTGGCCAGGAGGGGCCTTTGGTCCTCGAGGTGGGCTTTGGCGACGGGCGTTTCACCGCGGAGCTGGCCCAGGCCCACCCCCACTGGCTCATCCTGGGGGCCGAGGTTTCGGCGGCCAGCGTCCTTAGGGCCTATAGGCGCCTCAGGCGGGAGGGGATTGGGAACGTGCGCCTTTACCACGGACAAGGCCCCTTCGCCCTACGGAACCTGGTGCCCCCGAGAAGCCTTAGGCGGGTGATCGTCAACTTCCCCGACCCCTGGCCCAAAAAGCGCCACCAGAAGAGGCGCCTTTTGCAGGAGGGCTTTTTCCGCAGGCTTTCCACCCGGCTTGGGGAGGGCGGGGACCTCCTTCTCACCACCGACCACGAGGAGTATTTTCGCTTCGCCCTGGAGGAGGCGGAACGAACCCGGCTCTACCGGGTGGAGGTGAAGGACCCTCCTGAGGCCCATCTCCGCACCAAGTACGCCCTCAAGTGGCAGGAGGCCGGCCGCACCTTTTTCCATGCGGTCTTCACCAAGGTGGCCGAGGATCCCATGCCTTGGCCGCCCATAAGGAGGTATCCGGTGGCCCACGCCCTCTTAAAGGGGAATCTTCCGGAAAAGCTGGTCTTGGTTAAGGCCCCCGTGGTCGTTCCGGGCGGGGTGGCGGTCTTTTTGGAGGTGGCCCGGGGGGAGGAGGGCTTTTATGTCCTCACCCATGTGGAGGAGGAGGACCTCACCCAGGGCCTGCTCTTGGAGGTGCGCAAGAGTACCAAGGGCATCTACGCGGGCGTAAGCCGCTTCGGAAGCCCCCTCATCACCGATGGGGTTAGGGGGGCGGTGCAGGCCTTGGTGCGGGAGCTGGAGAGGATGGGCCTCGAGGTGGTTCAGGACCACACCTAGCCTAAAATGACCCTATGCACGCCCATGTGATCCTGGCCGCCGGGCAGGGGACCCGCATGAAGTCCCGCCTGCCCAAGGTGCTCCATCCCCTTTTGGGCAAGCCCATGCTGGCCTATGGGGTAGAAACGGCCTTGGCCTTAGCTCCGGAGAAGCTGGTGGTGGTGGTGGGCCATGGGGCTGAACAGGTGATGCAGGCCTTGGAAGGCTACCCGGTGGAGGTGGCGGTGCAAGAGGCACAGCTGGGCACCGCCCATGCCCTCCTGCAGGCGGAGGCCTTCTTGAGGGGATTCCCTGGGCCCATCTTGGTCACCCAAGGGGATACCCCCCTTCTGCGCCCGGAAACCCTCAGGGCTCTTCTGGAAAGGGTAGAGGAGGGGGCGGGGATGGCCCTCCTCACCGTGGAGCTTCCTGACCCCACCGGCTATGGCCGCATCCTGCGCCAAGGGGAGGAGGTCTTGGGCAATGTGGAGGAGAAGGACGCTACCCCGGAGGTGAAGGCCATCCGGGAGGTGAACGCCGGGGCCTATGCCTTTGACGCCTTTCTTTTTCAGGCCCTTAAGGAAGTGAAAAACGAGAACGCTGCCCGCGAGTACTACCTCCCTGACCTCATCGGCATCTATCGGGCCCATGGGCGCAAGGTGGTGGCGGTCCAGGGGGTGGCGGAGGAGGCCCTTGGGGTGAACACCCGGGAGGAACTGGCCCGGGTGGAGGGGGTGCTCCTTGCCGCCTTGCGCCGGGAGTGGATGCGAAAGGGGGTGCGGATGATCCTGCCCGAGAGCATCTACCTCGAGGCCAGCGTGGAACTGGCTCCGGACGTGACCCTGTGGCCCGGGGTGGTGCTCAAGGGGAAGACCAAAATCGGCGAGGGGGCGGAGGTGGGGCCCTATGCCATTCTGGAAGACACCCTCTTGGAACCCGGGGCCCGGGTCCAGGCCCACACCGTGGCCCAGGGGGCGGTGATGGGGAGCGGGGCCGACGCTGGGCCCTTCGCCCGGCTCCGCCCGGGGGCGGTCCTTAAGGAAAGGGTCCACGTGGGCAACTTCGTGGAGGTGAAGAATAGCCTCCTCCACCCCGGGGTCAAGGCGGGGCACCTGGCCTACCTGGGGGATGCTGAGGTGGGGGAGGGCACCAACATCGGGGCCGGGGTCATCACCGCCAACTACGACGGCAAGCGCAAGCACAGGACCTATATCGGCAAAGGGGCCTTTATCGGATCCAATAGCGTCCTGGTGGCCCCGGTGCGGGTGGGGGATGGGGCCATGGTGGGGGCGGGAAGCGTGATCACCCAGGATGTGCCCGAGGAGGCCTTGGCCATCGCCCGGGAGCGGCAGCGGAACCTATTGGGCTATGCCCGCCGCAAACGGGAGGAGGACTGATCCCAGCCCGGTGCCACCCGGAATGGGCCCGCTTTCCCAAGGCCTGGGTGGGGAAGGATAAGGAAGGCTTCACCCTCATTTCAGGCCAGGTGGTAAACTGGGGAGTATGAACCTGGGCATGCCGGAAATCCTGGTGATCCTGGTGGTGGCCCTTCTTATCTTTGGGCCTAAGAAGCTTCCTGAGCTGGGCCGCTCTTTGGGCCAAAGCATCCGCGAGTTCAAGCGGGGGGCCCAGGAGATCCGCGAGGAGCTGGAAAAGTCCGTGGACGTGCGGGAGGAGCTGAAGCCCAAGCCCGTTTCTGAGGCTCCCAGCAAGGCCCCGGAGGTTACCCAACCCCAAGAGGAGCGTAAGGCTTGAAGGAAGCCCCCCTGGTAGAACACCTCGAGGAGCTCAGGACCCGCATCCTCTGGTCCTTGTTGGCCTGGGTGGTGGGCACGGGGGTGGCCTGGTCCTTTCGGGTCCAGCTTTTGGAGTGGCTGAAGCGGCCCCTAGACCTGGCGGCCAAGCAGAACAACATCCAGGTCAACCTCATCGTCTTGGACATCACCGAGCCCTTCCTGGTCTCCTTGAAGGTGGCGGCCTTCGGGGGGCTGGTGCTGGCCCTGCCCTTCATCGTCTACCAGGTCTGGGCCTTTATCGCCCCTGGGCTTTACGAGCACGAAAAACGCCTGGCGGTGCCCTTTTTGCTGGGGGCGGGGTTCAGCTTCGCCTTAGGGGCCCTTTTCGCTTACTATGGCTTCCTGCCCTTTGCCATCCCCTTCCTCCTGGGCTTTTTGGGGGATGTCATCACCCCGCAGATCTCCATTGGCCGCTACATGGGCCAGGTGCTCATGATGATGACCGTCATGGGCCTGGTGTTTGAGATGCCGGTGGTGAGCTACCTCCTGGCCCGGCTGGGCATCCTTTCCTCGGCCTTTTTGGCCCGCAACTGGCGGATCGCCGTGGTCCTCCTCCTCACCCTGGCCGCGGTCATCACCCCCACGGTGGACGTGGTGTCCTTGGCCATCGTCACCGGGCCTCTTTTGGTCCTCTACTGGATCTCCGTGCTGGTGGCCCGGCTGGCGGAGCGGGCGAGGCCCAAGGAGGAAACCGCTTGACACCCGCTTAGGGTTCCGCCCATAGAATGACCCATGGACGAGCGCATCCTGGCCCTGCGCAAAGAGGTGGACCGGGTGAACCGGGAGCTTTTGCGCCTCCTTTCCGAAAGGGGGAGGCTGGTGCAGGAGATCGGCCGCATCCAGACCGAGCTGGGCCTACCCCACTACGACCCCAAGCGGGAAGAGGAGATGCTGGCCTACCTCACCGCGGAAAACCCCGGCCCCTTCCCCGCGGAGACCATCCGGAAGCTATTCAAGGAGATCTTCAAGGCCAGCCTGGACCTCGAGGAGCAAGAGGACCAGAAAAAGTTCCTCTACTCCCGCCGGCACAAGCCCGAGCCCACCCGGGTGCGGGTGGGCCCCGTGGTCTTTGGGGAGAAGCCCCTCCTCATCGCCGGCCCCTGCTCCATTGAGTCCGAGGAGCAGATGATGGAAACGGCCCGCTTTCTCGCCGGCAAGGGGGTCAGGGTCCTGAGGGGTGGGGCCTTCAAGCCCCGGACCAGCCCCTACGGCTTCCAGGGCCTGGGGGTGGAGGGGCTAAGGCTGGGGCGGAAGGCGGCGGAGGCCTTCGGCATGGTCTTCGTCACCGAGGTCATGGATACCCGGGATGTGGAGGTGGTGGCGGAATACGCCGACATCCTGCAGGTGGGGGCCCGCAACATGCAAAACTTCGCCCTCCTTAAGGAGGTGGGCCGCTCCCGTAAGCCCGTTCTCCTCAAGCGCGGGCTTGCCGCCACCATGGAGGAATGGTTCTATGCCGCCGAGTACATCCTGAGCCAAGGAAACGAGCAGGTGATCCTGGCGGAAAGGGGGATCCGCACCTTTGAGCGCTGGACCCGTAACACCCTGGACCTTTCCGCGGTGGCCTTGGCCAAGCGGGAAACCCACCTGCCCGTGGTGGTGGACGTGACCCACGCCGCTGGCCGTACGGACCTCCTGGCCCCCCTGGCCCGGGCGGCCTTGGCGGTGGGGGCGGATGGGGTGCACGTGGAGGTCCACCCCAACCCCAAGGTGGCCCTTTCCGACAACCAGCAGCAGATGGACTTCCGGCAGTTTGAGGCGTTCCTGGAGGCCATTCAGGACCTGTTAGGGGCGTAGATGGGCCTTTTGGATAACCTCTTAAATGCCTTCCTGAAGGCCACGGATCCCAGGCCCCGGTATGTTGAGACCCGCTGCCTCCTCTACAAGAACAGCGTGGGGGGGTGCGACCGCTGCTACCAGGTCTGCCCTAAAGGCGCGGTGCAGCTGGAAAGCTTCCGGGTGGAGCTGGACGAGGTGCTTTGCACGGGGTGTGGCCTGTGCACGGGGGTCTGCCCAGGGGTGGCCTTGGAGTACCCTTTGGGGGGTATTCAGGAAGCCCTGATCCGGGGCAAGGGGCAGATCCGTTGCTCCAAGGCTGAGGGCAAGGGGGAGGAGGTGGTGTGCCTGGGCCGCCTGACCCCGGGGCTTTTGGCGGAGGCGGGAAGCCGCTTTGGCCAGCTTATCCTCGCCAGGGGAGACTGCGCCACCTGCAGGATTGGGGGCCCCTTGGTGCCCGAGCACCTGGAGAGGATGGCCGAGGAGGCCCGGCGCTACCACCCCGTGGAGGTGGAGGTCCGCCAAGGGGAGCTTCCCGGGGAGAAGGTGGGCCGGAGGGAGCTGTTCCAGGCCCTTTTGGGGAGCGCCAAGCGCACCGCCGCCGATCTGGTGCCCGAGCCTCCTCTGGCCGCGGAACCTGAGGAAAAGGGCCTGCCGGCGGAGCTTCGCCTGCGCCTCCTTGCGGCCAAGCGGGCTTCCACCGTGCGCTGGCCCAAGATAGCCGTGGAGGAAGGATGTACCCTCTGCCCGGTCTGCACCAACGTCTGCCCCACGGAGGCGGTCTATAGGGTGCGGGAGGGGGAGGAGTACGTGCTCAGGCTCAAGGTGGAGGCCTGCACGGGGTGTGGGGCCTGCGTGGAAAGCTGCCCGCCCCAGGTGATCCGCCTCGAGGAGGCCAGCAAGGAAGAGGTCTTCGGGGAGCTGGAGCTTTACCGGGGTAAGCCCCCTTGGTACGACCTGTAGAATCCTCCCATGCGGCTACACCACGTGGGCATTGCCGTGGAGGACTTAGAGGAGGCCAAGGCCCGCTATGGGCTTTTGGGCTTTGGCGTGGTGGCGGAAGGGGAGGTGGCCTCCCAGGGAGTCCAGGTGGCCATGCTGAAGGGCCAAGGGGAGGCCCTGGTGGAGCTTTTGGCCCCCATGGGGCCCGAAACCCCGGTGGGGCGCTTTTTGGCCAAGCGGGGCCCGGGGCTCCACCACCTGGCCTTTGCCACCCCCCGGATAGAGGAGGAGCTGGCTCGGCTTGAGGGGGAAGGGGCCAGGCTCCTAGACCCGGTGCCCCGGCCTGGCTTCGGGGGCCACCGGGTGGCCTTTCTCCACCCTAGCTTTGGCCTAGGGGTGCTTTGGGAGCTGGTGGAGGAAGAGGGTGCCTAGCCCCTGGCGCCTTCTGGCCGCCCTTTTGGCCCTGGGGGAGATGGGCCTACTCTGGTGGCTTTCCGACCAGCCTGCTACCGGGATGGGCCTGCCGCACCCCTGGGATAAGGGGGCCCATTTCCTGGCCTATGGCCTTCTAGGTTTTCTCCTGGGGGTAGCCCTGGGGGATTCCCGCTCCGCCCTTTTCCTGGCGGCTATGTACGGGGTGGTGGACGAGTGGCACCAAAGCCATGTCCCTGGCCGGGAGGCCTTTGGCCTGGACCTTTTGGCGGACTTCCTGGGGGCCTACCTGGGGGCTAGATGGGGGGGTAGATGGGCAGTTCCAAAAGCCTTCCCCCCCTAGCGGTGGCGGCCAGGAGGATGGCCTCGGCCAGGAGTTCGGGGGCGATCCAACGGCTAGGGTCGGCCTCGGGCATGGCCTTGCGGTTGGCCTCGGTGTCCAGGGTGCCCATGGGGTAGAGGAGGAGGAAGCGCACCCCTTCCACCTCCCCTTGCAAGGAGCGGAGGAGGCTGGCCAGGGCGGTCTTGGCCATGGTGTAGAGGGCCCGGTGGGGCCCTGCTCCCGTCCAGGCGGTTCCCGCGGCCACGGCGGCGAAAAACCCTTCCCGGCGGGCTTCCATGTAGGGCAGGGTGGCCCTTAGGAGGTTGGAGGTGGTGCGCAGGTTCAGGTCCAAAAGCCAGTCATAGAGGCCGGGGTCCGAGTCCAAGAAGCGCCCGGCGGCGAACCCGCCCACGGTGTGCACCACCCCGAAAAGGGGGGCTTGCCCTTCCACAAAACGGGCTAGGGCTAGGGCCTCCTCCAGCCGGGTGAGGTCGGCCACAAAGGTTTGGGCGCCGTACTCCTTGGCCCGTTCCGCCATCCTTTCCCCCCGGGGGTCGGAGAGGAAGAGCCTAGCCCCTGCCTGGTGCAGGGCGGGGATCACCGCCCGGGCCAAGGCGCCCCCGGCCCCCGTGACCAAAAAGGCCTTACCCTGGAGCATGCCTCATTCTACCGGGATGAAGGCCAGGGAAGTGGGACCAAAGTTCAGCTGCTGGCTACGTAGGAAAACGGGAGGGGAGGGCACCAGGTCGTAGACCTCGAGGCCCTGCCCCCTTACCAGGTAAAGGTAACCATCCTGGCCCACGAGCCCGGCGGTGTAGGTGCGGAAAGGCTCCTGTACGGGGGATTCCCGGGGGAAGAGCACCTGGAACCCCTGGCCAAAGACCACCGTTCCCCCCACGGGGTCTAGGGCCAGGCGGCTTTCCTGGGGAAAATCGCCCAGGACCTTGCGGCTTGCAAGGGTATCCCCCTCCAGGGTGTATAGCCGCACCTCGGACACGGTGGCGGCAAGGCCTAGGAGGCGCCCCTGGAGGCGGTCC
This sequence comes from uncultured Thermus sp., assembly GCF_938010445.1. NCBI lineage: Bacteria > Thermotogati > Deinococcota > Deinococci > Thermales > Thermaceae > Thermus > uncultured Thermus sp. The sequence continues at coordinate 15,075 of NZ_CALLUR010000064.1, read as the reverse complement.
AGCTTTAGGCCGTAGGGGCCTTGGCTCGCCTGGGGGTCCAGGGGCTTTTCCAGGCTGGGAGTACCCGAAGGGTTCTTTGGGGGACGGTAGCCCAGGGCCTGCCGGGTCATGTAGGCCAGAAGTTCCTCCCCCCCTTGGGGGAAAAGGGCCAGAAGCACCTCCGGGGGAAGGCCGGTGAGGTCCGCTTCCTCCAGGTTGCCCGAGCCGTCCAGGTTCCAGAGGAAGGCCCGGGAGGCCCTTGGACAATGGGCCAGAAGCCGGTTCTGCCCCAGCTGGAGGTAGCCTCCCGTGCAGTCCACGCCACCAGGGAGGCTGGCGGTGGTGGGGGAAGGCTGGGGTGCGGCATCCCCCCCGAAGCCCTGGGTGGGGTAGGCCTCGAGGCGGTCCCCTAGGAGAAGGTAAAGCCTTCCGAAGCCATGGGAGTAGGCCAGGTCTTGGAGTCCTGGGGTGTTCCAGGTGGTCACGGGGCTAGCCGTGCCCCCCTGGAGGTCTTTGGCCCGGTAGAAGCGCACCTCCCCCCCTCCCCCCATGGCCACCAGGGCCGGCAGGGGGGGTTCTTGGCTTCCCGTGCAGGCACTAAGTAAGACCAGGTGGGCCAAAGCTAGAAGCAAGAACCAGGACCGCTTCACCGACCACCTCCCAGCTTTACGCCCTCCTGGGAAAGGAGAAGCCCCGCCGCCTGCCCTCCGTAGAGGAAGGCCAGGCCCACGCTGCCCTTGGCGGCATCCAGGGTGAAGCGTAGGGCCCAGCAACACCGGTCCAGCACCAGGACAAACCGGGGCTTTAAGGGCTCCCCGGGAAGGTTTTGCGTGAGGAGGGCGGAGAGGTGGAGCTTGGTCTTCTCCCGGCCTAGGAAGGTGAAGGTGGGCCCGAAGTTGCGCAAGGCGAGGCCATAGCCCTCGGGCCTTTGCGGCTGGCGCAGGTAGGTGAGGTTTCCCGAGAGGGAAAGCCCGGGGATGGCCCCTTCCCCCGCTTCATCCGCCGGCACCGGTGGCCAAAGCTCCATCCCCCCGCTAAAGGTGGCATCCTTGAGGTAGATCTCCCGGTCCTCCACCTCGGGGAGGTGGAGGTTGGCGCCTAGGCGGAAGGATACCTCCGGCTGGGCCTGGGTAAGGCCAAAGCGCAGGTTCGTGGCCCTAAAGCCCTCCTGGTACCGGCCAGAAAGGGCCAGGTCCAAAAGGGGCCCAGGGAGGCTTCCCCCGCGGTAGGCCAGGGTGTAGGCCAAGGCGGTGGGGTCCCACGTGGTTTGCAGGGAGAGGCTTTCCGGGCCCAAGATGGCCTGCCCTTGGAGGCTTAGGGTATCCTTCTGCCAGTCCCTTAAGGCCCTTAGGGTGTAGGCGCTGGCCCCCTCCCTTAGGGCGAGGCTGAGATCGGTGGTGAGGGGGCCTTCCCCGTTAAGGCCATGGCGGTGGCTCAGGTTCAGGCTTCCCCCGGGGAGGGCGTAGGCCCCCTGCAAGAGGAGGGGGTCAAAGAGGGCCTTTGCGTGGTCAAAGCGGAGGCTGGCCTTGAGGGAGAAGGGGTAGGGGGTGAGGCTCCCCTCGAGGCGGGTTTCCAAGGGCCCTTCCCCCTCGAGGCCCCGCTTGTGCCCTAGGGTCAGCTGGTATCCCTGGTCCTGAAGCGTGGCCTGGGCCTCTAAGGGCAGGTACCTCCCTCCTTCCAGGTCCCGGCCCCCTTTGAGGCTTAGGGCCAGGGGCCTTTCCTGGAGGCCCAAGCTCAAGGTGGCTTGGTGGCTTCGCCGCTCTGGTAGGGCGTCAAAGCGGAAGGGGGTTTCCCCCTCCTGGAGGCTACGGAGGTAGCCTGCTTCCAGGCTGAAGCCCCCCAGGGTTTGCCGGAGGCTGGCCGTGGTGGCCCAGTCTATCTGCCGCTCGTACTCCCCGTTCGGGTTTTGCGTGGTGTAATAGAAGCCCCGGAAGCGGTTTTCCGCCCTAAGCGTGGCCCCGGGCCAAGGGGAAAGGGAAAGGCTTTCGCTATGGGAAAGGAGGGCCCTTCCTGCTTCGGCATAGGGCCCAAGGGCCCGGGCGGAGCGGTTTAGGGGGTTGGTCTCCGCCAGATAGCGGCCCAGCACCAGCCCCCCCTGCACGCTGAAGGGGCCTTCCCGGAGGACGGGGCTTTGGGCCTCCACCTCGGGCAGGCGCTGGAGGGTTCTGGGGGGTGGGGTGGTGGGGTCGTGGTCCAGGAAGCCCTCGGCCCGAAGGGTGTAGCGCCAGTCCTGGGGGGAGGGGGTGCCGGGCCAAAGGGCCTCCAGGCGGAAGCGGGTAAGCCTGTCCCGGGTGTCGTCCCGTTCCAGGAGGGCGCTAAGGGAGAAGTCCCGCCGCTTTAGGGCGTACTCCCCCCGGTACTGGAAGGTGTCCGGGGGGGTATGGAGGAAGAAGTAGCGCTCCTTGGCCTCCCCGGTGCCAAAGTGGTCAAAGCCAAAGCCATACCCCCGGCCTTGGTAGTAGGAAAGAAGGGTGAACCCCAGGCCGAACTGGGCCACGTAGGGCAAGGCGGCCTTCAGGTAAAACCCCCCGTCGTCCTGGCCCACCTCAAACCGGGGTTGGCGCTCCGATAGGAAAAGGAGGAGGACCGGAAGCTCTAAAACGGGCCCTTCCTGGACCAAAAGCACCACCCCCCGGGCCACCACCCGATCCCCGGGATATAAGACGATCTCCTGGGCGCGGAAGGCGTAGTCGGGCACCTCCTGGCCGCAGGGGACACAGGGGGAGGCGTAGCCCCTTTCCAGGAGGATGGCCCCCGCCACCCGCTGGCAAAGGGGCCCGGTGAGGAACAGGTCCTTGGCCTCTATGCGCATCTCCAGGGCGTCAAAGCTTTCGTCGGAAAGGGAAAGCTGCAGCTCTTCCGCCTGCAAAAGCCTCCCCTCCCGGTCCCGGTAGCGAACCCCCTCCGAGAGGAGAAGGAGCTTTCGGGTGCGGAAATAGATCACCCTTCCCGCCTCAATGGCCTCCCCATCCCGTTCCAGGCGCACGGGACTGCCCGTGAGCACGTAGACCTCTTCGTCTCCTTCCTGCCTAAGCTCTAGCTTCTCCGCTTCCAGGACCTTCAGCACCTTTTCCTGGGCCCAGGCGGGATGCCAAAGGCAAAGGAGGACCACGGCCAGGGCAAGGGCCTTCACCTCCGCCCTCCTAGGAAGAGAAGGAGGCCCAGAAGCCCGTAGACCAGGTTGGGCCCCCAGGCGGCCAGAAGGGGGTTTAGGGCGTTTTGCTCCCCCATGATCCGCCCCACGCTCCAGGTGGCGTAGTAGAAGAAGGTGAGGACCGCCACCCCCACAAGCCCCAGGCTCCGGGACCCGCCCAAGAGGTAAAAGGCCAGCCCCACCGCGAAAAGGGCAAAGATGAGGCTGGCGGCGGGTTCGGCAAAGCGGCGATGGTAGGTGGTGGCCTCGAGGCCCGCCTTCACCCCCGCCTGCCTGAGCCTTTCCACCTCCTGCCTTAGCTCCCTTAGGGTCATGCGGTTGGCGGGGTTCTGCCAGGGCTCAAAGGTGAGGTCCTTAAGGACCAGCTCGCCCCTTTGGAAGCGGGTTACGGTTCTTGGCCGGTCCCCCTCATAGGTGATCCTCAGGCCTCTTTCCACCCGTAGGACCCCTCCTCCGAACCTTCCCTCCTCCGCCAAGACCACCTCCTCCCGGGAAAGAATCCGTAGCTTCCCGATTCTATCCCCGCTCACCTCCCCCACGTAGACCACCCGGCCCTTGGCGTCCTGGAAGCTGGCCCCGGGGGTGAGGAGGGTGCGGGGGCGTTCCAACACCTGCCGCCTCAAGAGGTCCTGCCCCGCCGCCAGGCTTCTTGGCACCAGGCTTTCCCCTAAGGCGAAGCCCAAAAGGGCCAATACCCCTCCCAGGGCCAAGAGGGGCAGGAGTACCCGTTCCCGCCGGATGCCCAGGGCGAGAAGGGCCTTGAGCTCCGAGTCCTCGGCCATGCGGGAGAGGAGGAGAAGCAGTGCGAAGAGGTAGGCCACCGGGCTTCCCCGCACCAAGGCCTCGGGGGTGCGGTAGAGGAGATAGAGGAGAAGGGTGTAGGGGTCCGCCCCCTTGGCCACCAGGGGGGCCAGGACCTCGTAGACCGCACCTGCCAGGAAGAGCAGCACGATGGCCCCAAGCCCTAGGAAGTAGTGGCCCAAGGCTTCCCGCAGCAGGTAGCGGTCCAGGGTGGTCACCGTAACCTCCAGACCAGGTAGAGCCCCAAAAGGGCATAGAGCCCGTTGGGGAGGTAGGCGAACAGGGGGTTTACGTCATAGCGGGCCAGTTGGGCGCTTAGGGTCCAAAGCACGTAGTAGCCGAAGATGAGGAGGACGATGCTAAGGAAAGCCCAGGCGGCCTCCCGGAAGGCGAGGCCCAAGGCGGCGGCCACCAGGCCCAGGAAGAAGCCCCCCAAGGCGTCTGCCAGACGGCGGTGGAAGGCGAAGCGGGCCGAGGGCTCCACCTGGCTTCTCTGCCAAAGCTCCCTGAGGGTAGTGGAGTCGTAGGGGTCACGGGAGCCCAGGCTTTCCTTGGGGCGAAACTCCACGGGGAAGGGAAGGAGGCCGGCGAAGGGCTTGGGCCTTTCCCCGTCCCACACGTAGCCCCGAAACTGCCACCCCTCCCGGTCCCAGACCCCTTCTGGGGCGCTGTACACCCGGCCCCTTTCGTCCACCACCCGGAGGCCAAAAAGCCGGTTCTGCCCCACCTCGGGCCGCACCTCCTCGGCGTAGTAGACCCCGAGGCCCGGGGGGGCATAGAGTTGCTGGCGGAGCACCCCGCTATAGGCCCCTTCCCCGTATAGGAGGTGGGCCAGGTGCCGGTCGTAGGCCTCGAGGGCCCTAGGGCGGAGCTCCGCCAGGTTGAGGAGGTTGAAAAGGCTCACCAGAAGGGCCAAAAGCGCCAGGGGTTTTAGGAGGGCCCATGGGGGTACGCCCGCGGCGTAGGCCGCCTTCAGCTCCGAACTGCGGATGAGGCGGGCCAGGCCCACCAGGATGGCGAAGACCAGGCCCAAGGGAAGGGCCAGGCTCAGGGTCCAGGGAAGGCGGTAGAGGATGAGCTTCAGGATGGCCTCCACCCCGACCCCTCGGCTCAGGAGAACCCCGGAGAGGCTGGAGAGGAGGTCAAAAGTGAGGAGGGCCACGAAGAGCACCACCCCCACCAGGTAGGGGACCAAGACCTCCCTCAGGACGTACCGCCCCAGCACGAGGCCGAGTATACGGGGCCAGGATGAGAAACAAGCCGGGGAGGTGGGGAAGGGGATTGGGCTTCAGTGGGCGATCACGTGGATCACCGGCAGGCCAAACCGCTCGGCCTGGGTGTGGACGTCCAGGCGGAGCCAGCGGGAAAGCCCGGGAGGAAGGGTGGCCAGGACGATGGCCTGGTAGGCCCCGGGGTGGGCCATGGGCTCCTCCTCCATGGAAGAGGGGGGAAACGTCCCCAGGCTTGGCCTCTTCCACTGGGATACCTTGGGCCTCGAGGGCGGCTTTTGCGGCCTCGGCCTCCTTGCTTGCCCGCTCCTGGATTTCCTTTTCCTCGTAAACCCAGCCCCCAGGGGGTACGGCGGGAACCAGTAGGACAAAGCGGGCCTCGGGGTCCTGATCCCGAATCTCCAGGAGTTTTTTGGCCAGTTCGGGGCTTTTGGCCGTACGATGGGCCACCACCAGATACCGGGCCATGGCTTCACCCCCTTTGCCTTGAGGGTAGCCCGGTTGCCCAAGGGGAGGGGGAGGAAGGTTACATTGCCCAACACCATCCCACCCTGGGGCAAGCTAGGGTGGGGCCCCAGTGGCACACCTCTGACGGCACTTTGGTGCCTTCCGGTGGGGAAGGTTTCCCAGGGGGAGGGTTTACCAGAAAAAATGGAAAAGTTCCGAGGTATTTCGGGAAGGCTTCCTGGGGCCCTCACTGGCGCGGTCCCAAGCGGGGACCCAGAGGCTTTTAGCCCGTGGGGAACGGGTTTTGCTGCATACCCCTTTACATACCGGTAAACCGTGGTATAATGAAGAAGTCAGAGGAAGAAGCCGCCTGCGGGCGGCGGTTTTGCTTTTAGGGCACCAAGGCCACCTTGGTGGCCTGGCGCTCGTGGAAAAGCCGGTAGCCCTCCGGGGCCTCCTCGAGGGGCAGGCGGTGGCTGAAGACAAAGCTTCCCTTAAGCCTCCCCGCCCTTTGCAGGGCCAGGACCTCCTCAATCCAGCGAGGGATGTTGGCCAGAGCGCTTTTCAGGGTGAGGCCCCGGCTGAAGGCGGAAAGCCAAGGGTATTCCAGCTTCTCCTCGGTGGGCACTCCTAGGCTGGATACGATGCCCCCCGGCCCCGCAAGGCGAAGGGCCAGCTTTAGCGCCTCCCCATCCCCGCCCACCGCCTCTACCACCAGGTCTGCTCCTAGGCCCTGGGTTTCCTTGCGCACCCGGGCCAGGGGGTCTTCCGCCTTGGGATTTAGGGGAAGGCTTCCCAGGGCCGTGGCCTTTTCCAGGCGGGCGTCCTCCGGGTCTATGGCGTAGACCCGTCCAGCCCCCAGGGCGTGGGCCACCATCTGGGCCATGAGGCCCACAGGCCCCGAACCCACCACCGCCACACTCATCCCCGGAGCGAGGAAGGGCCGCACCCCCCCGTAGGCGGTGGTGAGGATATCCCCCGCCAGGATGGCCTCCTCTGCGGGCAGGTCTCCGATGGGGAAAAGGCTATGCCGGGCAAAGGGGACCCGCACCCGCTCCGCTTGGGCTCCCTGGAGGTTGCCCAGGGCCAGGCCGAAGCCGTAAACCCCTCCCTTCAAGCAGGCGAAGTACTGCCCCTTGCGGCAGGCCGGGCAGTCCCCGCAGGCCACCTGGAAGCTCCCCACCACCCTTTCCCCTAGGGAAAAGGGCACCAAGGCCCCCTTTTCCACGATCCGCCCCACGAACTCGTGGCCTAGGACGGTTCCCGGCAGGACCCCGGCGATCTTGCCGTGGTAGATGTGGAGGTCCGAGCCGCAGATGGCGGCCAGCTCCACCTGGACGATGGCGTCGGTTTCCGCCTCCAGCTTGGGCTCGGGTACCTCCTCCACCGCCACCTGGAAGGGCCCGTGGTAGACCAAAGCCTTCATGCCACCTCCCGGGCCACCTTGACCAGCTCCTGGGCCGCCTGGGCGTAAGGGGCTAAGGCGGCGATGGAGCCCCGTTTGAGCTCCAAAAGCCCCCGCATGAGGGCGGTAAGGGGCTCGAGGCGGCCCTCCAACACCTCCTGCCAGGTGGCCAGGTCGGCCTCGATGACGAAGTCGGCCTCCGCCTCCCCCTCCACCACCTTCACCCCCCGGCACGCCCCGTGCCAAAGGTCCAGGACCACGGCCACCCCCTGGGGGAATCCCAAGGCGGGATCAGGGCGCACCGCCAGGGCCAGGCTTCCCTCCCAGGTGGCGGCGGCCTTCCGGTAGGCCTCGCTTTGGTTCAGCTTCTGGCAGTAGGCGTGCGCCCAAGCTTCCTGGAAAAGCTCCATAGTCTTCCCTCCTTTGCTTACACCGAGTATAAACCTGGCCCCCTGGCCATGGGTAGGGGGTGTTCAGGGGTTTTCCGGCCAGGCGTGCTTGGGGTAGCGGCGCATGAGTTCCCGGCGCACCTGAGGGTAACGCTTTTCCCAGAAGCTCCTCAGGTCCTGGGTGACCTGGACCGGGCGGCCTGCGGGGGAAAGGAGCTCCACCGCCACCGGGACCCGGCCTCCCAGAACCCTGGGGGTTTCCCGAAGCCCAAAAGCCTCCTGGATGCGCAAGGAGAGGAGGGGAGGGGCCTTTTCCCGGTAGATCAGGCGCTTGCGCCTGCCCGAGGGCAGGAGGAGGACTTCCGGCGCCAGGCGCTCCAAGGGCCCGGCGGCCTCTGAGACCAGGCCCAGCAGGATCTCCTTCCAGGGTAGGGCCTTTAGGTCCTCCACCTGCCGCACCCCTTGGGTCCAGGGAAGGAGCCAGGAGAGGTCCTGAAGTAGGCTTTCTTCGGAAAGCTCCGGCACCTCCACCCCGTGCTCCCTCAGGAAGGAGAGGCGGAGGAGGACCTGCTGGGCTTCGGCGCTGAGGGGAAGCCGGCCTCTGAGAGCTTCCTCCAGGTGCTTTGCTGTGGGGGGGCCGGAGTCCACGCCGATCCGTTCCAGGACCAGGGCCTGGTAGCGTTGCTCCAGGTAGCCCTTGAACCTACCCTCTTCCCATCCCCTCCAGGAGACCACCTCGGCCCTTTCCTCCAGGTGGCCCTTGTCCAGAGGGGCATAGAGGAGGATCCGCCCCCCTTGGGCGGTTAGGTCAGCTCCAGGGGCCACCAGGTATGCGGGGCCGTCCCCGACAAGGCGCACCAGGGGACCCGAGGCCAGCCGGTAACGCTCCGGTGCCACCCGCTGGGCCACCCGGTCAGGGTAGGCGGCCAGAAGAAGCCTGCCCACCGCTTCCGGTTCCGGCAGGGTTTGCTGGGGCTTTGCGCCCAGGCGGCTTCGCCAGAGGGCGGAGACCCGTTCGTGGGTTAAGAAGGCTCCCCGTCTTTCCTGGCGGGCTTCCAGGAGACCTTCCAGACGAGGCATGAGCTCAGGCTCTCCCTGCAAAGGATCCCGTTCCTCCAGAAGGGCCAGAAGGTCGGCGGCCAGGGGAAGGAGGCCGAGCCTTTCCCCCTCGAGAACCAGGCGGGCCAAGCGGGGATGGGTGGGGTAGGCCAGCATCCGCTGGCCCAGGGGGCTTAGCCTTTCCCCTTCCACTGCCCCCAGGAGTTCCAGAAGGGCCTGGGCGTTTTCCAAGGCCCCACGGGGGGGTTGGGTGGGGAGGGGAAGGTTCTCAAGCCTTTCCCCAAAGGCCAGGGCCACCAGAAGGGCAAAGGAGAGGTCGGCCTCGAGGATCTCCGGCCTTTTCGGGGGAAAGGGGCCTTTGGGGTACAGCCGGTAAACCCGCCCGGGTCCGGTGCGCCCGGCACGCCCCGCTCGTTGGGCAGCGGATTCCTCGGGGATGGGCACCAGGGCCAGGCGGGTGAGGCCGGTCCTGGGATCGAAGCGGGGCCTTCGGGCCAGGCCGGAATCCACCACGGCCCGCACCTGGGGAAGGGTGAGGCTGGTTTCCGCTACATCCGTGGCCAAGACGATCTTCCGCGGTCCCGGCCGGAGCAGGGCGGTCTGTTCCTGGAGGGATAATCCCCCGTGGAGGGGAAAGGCAGGCAGATCCGCGAGGAGCTTTCGCGTCCCCTCTATCTCCCCTTTCCCCGGAAGGAAGACCAGCACATCCCCTTCCCCTTCCAGAAAGGCCTTACGGGCATAGCGGGCCGCCAGGGGTTCTAGCGGACCTTCCCAGGGCCTGTCCAGGTGAACCACCTCCACCGGGTGGTTTTCTCCCTCCACCTCGAGGACCCTTCCGGCCAGGGCGGCCAAGGCCTCGTCGGGGGTGGCGGAAAGCAGGGCGATCTTGAGCTCGGGCCTGAGGGTGGCCTGGACCCGAAAGAGGAGGGCCAGGGCCAGGTCGCCCTCCAGATGGCGCTCGTGGACCTCGTCCAGGAGTACCGCCGAAACCCCCGGAAGGTGGGGGCTTTCCAGGAGATAGCGGAGGAGAAGGCCCTCCGTCATCACCAGAAGGCGGGTTTCCCGGCTTTCCCTCCCCTCCAACCGCACCCGGTAGCCCACGGTTTTGCCCAGAGGCTCTCCCAGGTTTTCCGCCAGCCTGGCGGCCACGGCCCGGGCCGCCACCCGCCGGGGTTCAAAGAGGAGGATCCTGCCCGGCAAGGCCTTTAGGAGCCGGAGGGGGAAGAGGGTGCTCTTCCCAGCCCCGGGATAGGCCTTTAGCAGAAGCCGACCTTCCTGGAGGAGAAGGGCCGTGGCCTCCTCTAGCCAGTCCCTGGGGTGGTCTTGCGGGTGGGGCATGGGGAGGATGATGCCCTGGGGGTTCTAACGCCAGGGGAGTCGTTAGATGTCCAGCTCCGCGTAGCGGGCGTGCTCCTCAATGAACTCCCGCCTGGGGGCCACCTCCTGCCCCATGAGCTTTTCAAAGAGCTCGCTGGCCTCGAGGGCGTCCTGGAGGCTCACCCGTTTCAGCACCCGCTTTTCCGGGTTCATGGTGGTCTCCCAAAGCTGCTCGGGGTTCATCTCCCCCAGGCCCTTGAAGCGCTGCACCTCGTAGTTTTTGTCCCCCAGCTCCTTCAGGCGGGCGGCCAGCTCCTCGTCGGAGTAGAGGTATTCCACCTTCTTGCCCACCTGCAGGCGGTAAAGGGGAGGCTGGGCGATGTACACATACCCCTTTTCGATCAGGGGCCGCATGTAGCGGTAGAAGAAGGTGAGGAGGAGGGTGCGGATGTGGCTGCCGTCCACGTCGGCGTCGGTCATGATGATGATCTTGTGGTAGCGGAGGCCCTCCAGGTCAAAGTGGGTGTCCTCCCCCGTGCCCCCGATCCCCACCCCGATGGCCGCCACCATGGCCCGCACCTCGGCGTTCTTCAGGGCCTTGGAAAGCCCGGCCTTCTCCACGTTGAGGATCTTGCCCCTAAGGGGCAAAATGGCCTGGAAGCGCCGGTCGCGGCCCTGCTTGGCGCTCCCCCCGGCCGAGTCCCCCTCCACGATGAAAAGCTCGGCTTCCTCGGGGTTTTCCGTCTGGCAGTCGGCCAGCTTCCCGGGGAGGTCGTCGGACTCCAGGGGGTTTTGCCTGCGCACCAGCTCCCGGGCCTTCCGGGCGGCTTCCCGGGCCTGGGCGGCCCGCAGGGCCTTCTCGTAGACGGTCTTGGCGATGCGGGGGTTCTCCTCGAGGGCCTCCAGGAACTTCTCGTAGACCACCTGGGCCACGGCGCTCCCCGCCTCGGGGTTTAGGAGCTTCCCCTTGGTCTGCCCCTCAAACTGGGGCTGGGGAAGCTTCACGCTCACCACGGCGTAAAGCCCTTCCAAGAGGTCATCCCCCGTGGGCTGGGGACCCTTTTCCTTGTTGAGCCCCGCCTTCTTGGCGTACTGGTTCAGGGCCCGGCTGTAGGCGGACTTGAAGGCGGTGAGGTGGGTGCCCCCATCCCGGGTGGGGATCATGTTGGCGTAGGTGAGGATCTCGGCGGTGTAGCCCTTGGTGTGGATGAGGCCCACCTCCACCTCCACATCCCCTTCCTGCCCCCGGAAGAGGAAGGGCTTCTCGTAAAGAAGCTCCTCCTCCGCTGCCAGGGCCTTGGCAAAGGAGGCCACGCCGCCTTTGTCCAAATAGACGTCCTCCCGCCCATGGATCAGGTCCCTAAAGACCAGTTTGAGCCCCGCCACCAGGTAGCTTACCTCCCGCAGGCGGGCCCGGATCTTGCTGGGATCAAAGGCCAGGTTGCCGAAGATCAGGGGGTCGGGCTTGAAGGTGACCCGGGTGCCCCTTTTGCCCTTAGGGGCCGGACCCACCACGGTGAGGGGCTCGGTGACCTCCCCCCGGCTGAAGGCGATGCGGTGGTGTTTCCCATCGCGGAAGACCTCCACCACTGTCCATTCGGAAAGGGCGTTGACCACGCTGGCCCCCACCCCGTGCAGGCCCCCGGCCACCTTGTAGGCCCCGCTTTCAAACTTGCCGCCCGCATGCAAGACGGTGTAGGCCACCTCCACCGCGGGCCGGCCCTCTTCCGGCATCACGTCCACGGGAATGCCCCGGCCGTTGTCCTCCACGGTGAGGGAGCCATCGGGGTTTAGGGTGGTGACGATCTCGGTGGCGTAACCCGCCAGGGCCTCGTCCACCGCATTATCCAGAATCTCCTTGAAGAGGTGGTGGTACCCCTCCACCCCCGTGCCCCCGATGTACATGGCGGGGCGGTGGCGCACCCCCTCGAGGCCTTTGAGAACCTTAATGGCGGAAGCGTCGTAGCTCACCCCCTTAGTATACCACAGGACGTGGCCCGGGAGTTTTGCCTTAAGGATGGGCCTAGGCGGGATGCGCTCCTTCCCAGCTTCCTGTTTCCATTACCGATTATTGGCCTTGCCCCGGACCCGCACCAGCCCGTATGATGCCCGCGGTGCCAGTCCTGGTTTTCCTGCACTCCCTTTTGGCCTTGGTCCTGCTGGTGGCGGTGCTGGGCTTAGCCCTGGTGGGGATCCGGGGTTTTTTCCGCCCCCTGCCGGCACCCTTTTACCGGGTTCTAAGGGGTGCCGCTTGGGTGGCCATCCTCCAGGTGGTCCTGGGGATGGCTCTCCTGGGGGCGGGCCTGAGACCCAAGGACGGCCTGCATCTCCTTTACGGGCTTCTGCTGGCTGCCGGCTTGCACTATCTGGGGGGCCTCGAGCCGGGGGGCTGGTTCTACCGGGGCCTGAAAGACCCCCCTGAGCGCCCCGAGTGGTTCGTGGCTTTGGGCCTCCTCTTTGCCGTGGGGCTGGCCCTTCGCGCCTACTTCACCGGGCGGTAGCCAAGGGCAGCCGGTCCAGGAGCAAATCCCTGGGTACCGGCAGCCTTTCCAGCATCCCCCGGGTGAGGTGGGGCACCGCCTCCCGGTAAAGCCCCCGGTAGTAGGCCTGCACCTGGGGGCTATTCAGGTGGGCCACCAAGGCCGCCGGGTCCACCCTTACCCCCTCCTTGGGCAGGAGGTGGAACTCCTCCCGCCAGGGGTAGGCCCTCCCATCCCAGGCGGCCACCACCCGGTAGTGGCGGGTGTGGGCCACCACCAGGTGGCCCGTGGCGTAGAAGGGCTTAAGGAGGTGGGCGGCCTCCTTGGGGAAGTAGAGGCCGGAATGGGGGGTTTCGTAGTCAATCCAGCCCGCCTTCAGGTTTCTCCCGGTGAGCACCGGCACCAGGCCGGGGCCCGGGGCGGTCCGGGTCAGGGGATGGGCCTTGATCTCGGGGCTACGGGCGGCAAAGTGGATCCCGAAGACCTCCCCCAAGGCCACCCCTTCCCGCTCCATGGCCAGGGCCGTGGGGTCGGGGAAGCGGATGGGCTCCCCTTGCCAAGAGGGGTCCTCGAGGAGGAGGGCGGGGCTAGGGAAAAGGGGGCCTTCCGCATCGTAAAGCCTTAGCCCCCTTTCCCCCTTGCGGAAACGGATCACCGTGGCCACCACCTTGACCTCCGGGAAGGGGCGGCCCAGGTAGTAGACCTCCACCCCCCCTTCCCGGGCCAGGAAGGCCCGGAGCTTCCTGAACTCCCCCAGCACCATCCACGAGGCGGGGACCACGTAGACGAGAAGCCCCCCAGGAGCGAGGAGCCTCACCCCTTTCTCCAAGAAGGCCCCGTAGAGGTTGTAGCGCCCGTGCCAGGTGGTAAAGCGCTGGCGGTAAAGCCCGCGCCTTTCCGGGGGGAGCCTGGCCCCGGCCCCCAAGGCCCCGTAAGGGGGGTTCCCCAGGATAAGGTCAAAGGTTCCGTCCGGTTCCCAAAGGAGGAAGTCCGCCACCTGGCCTTCGGCCCAGGGGGGCGGGTCAAAGGCCAGGGGGTCCACCTCCACCGCATGGAAGCGGTAACCGGTGCCCTGGGCTTCCCGGAAGGCCCGGAGGAAGGGGGCGTGGGCGGCGGCAGGCTCCAGGACCCTTCCCCCCTTGGGGGCCTCCGCCAGGGCCACCATGAAGGCCACCAGAGGGGGAGGGGTGAGGACCCGGCCCAGGGTGCGGCTTACCGGCATGGCCAGGGCCCCCAAGGCGGGGGTTAGCGGATGACCCCCAGCTTCCGGCCCACCTTGGCGTAGGCCTCGAGGGCCCGGTCCAGCATCTCCTGGGTGTGGGCGGCGGTGACGATGTTGCGGATGCGGGCCTTTCCCCGGGGCACGGTGGGGAAGCCGATGCCCACGGCGAAAACCCCCTCTTCCAAAAGGAGGCGGCTCGCCGCAAAGGCCAAGGGGGCTTCCCCAAGGAGCACGGGGGTGATGGGGGTTTGGCTCCCCAGGGTGTCGTAGCCTAAGCGGGCCAGTTCCGCCTTGAAGTAGCGGGTGTTTGCCCAAAGCCTCTCCACCCGTTCCGGTTCCTTCTGGATGAGCTCCAAGGCCCCCAAAAGGGCCCCCACCACCGCCGGGGGGTGGCTGGTGGAGAAGAGGAAGGGCCGGGCCTTGTTGATGAGGAGGTCCTTGAGCTCCAAGGCTCCGGCGGCGTACCCCCCCACCACCGCCCAGGCCTTGGAAAGGGTGGCCACCTGGATCACGTCGGGGTCCTGGTGGAAGCCGAAGTGGTGCACCGTCCCCTTGCCCATCTCCCCCAAGACGCCGCTTCCGTGGGCGTCGTCCACGTACACCACGGCCCCGTACCTCTTGGCCAAGGGCACGATGCGGTCCAGGGGGGCGATGTCCCCGTCCATGGAGAAGACCCCGTCGGTGACGATCAGCTTGAGGCCTTCGGTGTCGTGGGCCTGCAGCAGTTCCTCCAGGTGGGCCACATCCCCATGGCGGTAAACCAGGCGGGTGGCCTTGGTGAGGCGGAGGCCATCAATGATGCTGGCGTGGTTCAGCTCGTCGGAGAAGACCAGGTCCCCTTCCTGCAACAAGGCCCCCAGCACCCCCTGGTTGGCGGTAAAGCCTGACTGCAGGACCAAGGCGCTTTCCGTGCCCTTGAAGCGGGCCAGGGCCTCCTCCAGCTCCAGGTGGTAGGTGAAGGTGCCGGCGATGGTGCGCACCGCCCCGCTTCCCGCCCCCCACCTTTCCAGGTACTGGCGGGCCTTCTCCTTCAGGTAAGGGTGGTTGGCGAAGCCCAGGTAGTTGTTGGAGGCCAGGTTCACCACCTCCCGCCCCTCCACCCGGGTGACGGGCTCCTGGGGGGCCTCGAGGACCTGGGGGCGGATGTAGAGGCCTTCCCGCTTTAACCTTTGCAGTTCGCTTTCCACGCGGGCGCGCAAGGATAGGCTCATGGCCTTATCTAACCCCCAGGGTGGACCTTTGGCAAGCCGTGCCCGGGTTGGCAGCGGGTTCCTCCCCTGCCCTCCACAGGGCCAGGCCTGCGGGTGGGTGGAGGCCAAAGAGGGGTTTCCTGGCCGGGGCTATCCGCCAAGGCCCGGTAAGGGCCTCTGGGCCCTTGCCGGGGAGCGGGGGTGGAGGGGCTGGCTTGACGATCCCCTTCCAGCGTGGCATCCTGTATACAGGATGCAGACATTAGGCTTCCGCCGGCCCAACCAGGTGCGGGAGGCGGTGTACCGGCACCTGAAAGACCTTCTCCTCTCCGGGCGCTTCGCCCCGGGGGAAAGGCTTTCCGAGCCCCTTCTGGCCCAGGAGCTGGGGGTTTCCCGCACCCCT
>NZ_CALLUR010000063.1:0-22644 GCF_938010445.1 uncultured Thermus sp. | reverse complement strand
CCTCTCCCCGGAAGGCCGCCCCCTGGGCTACGCCTACCGCAGCCGAAAGGGGGTAAAGCCCCTCTTCGTCTCCCCGGGCCACCGGGTGGGCCTGGAGGAAGCCCTGGCCTTTGTGAAGCGCCTGCCCACCCGCTTCCGCCTTCCGGAGCCCTTGCGCCTGGCCCACCTCGAGGCGGGCAAGGCCTTGCGAAGCCTGGACCCGTAAACTGGAACCCGTGGAAGCCCACCAGCCAAACCCTGTCTACCGGGCCACCTGGTATCTGGCCCGGTTTCTCCTGCACCTCCTCTTCGGTTATCGGGCAGAGGGCGTGGAAAACGTACCCAAGGAAGGCCCGGTCATTCTAGCCGCCAACCACCTCTCCATCCTGGATCCCATCGCCGTGGGGGCCGGGGTACGACGCCCCGTGAGCTTCCTGGCCCGGGCCGACGTCTTCCGCCTACCCCTGCTCTCCTGGCTTCTACCCCGGCTCTACGCCATCCCCGTGGAGCGGGGGCAAAGCGATCTCTCCGCCATCAAAGGGGCCATCCGCGCCCTGGAAAGGGGTTTGGCCTTTGGCATCTTCCCGGAAGGAACCCGAAGCCGCACGGGTAAGCTCCAGCCCTTTAAGACCGGGGTGGCGGCCATCGCCCTGCGCACCGGAAGCCCCGTGGTACCCGTGGCGGTGGTGGGCACCGACCAGGCCTGGCCTGTGGGGCGAAAGCTCTTCCGGTTGCGCAAGCCCATCCGGGTGATCTATGGCAAACCTATACCGGTTCCGAAGCTGTCCCGCTTTACCCATCAGGAGCTGGAAATCTTGACCCGGGAGATAGAGGCCCGGGTACGGGAACTTTTGCCACCCCAGTACCGCTAGAGCCAATACTTCCGTTATCACACATTGCTTTACACAGGTATACAAATGGGTCAGAGTATTGCGTAGCCCCGTTCAAGCGTGCTATAGTCCTTGCGGAAGGGAAAAGAGGAAGGAGGTGAAGAATGGCAGCAAAGAAAACGGTCACCAAAGCGGATCTGGTAGATCAGGTGGCAGCCGCTACGGGCCTTAAGAAGAAGGACATCAAGGCGGCGGTGGATGCGTTCCTCTCCAAGGTGGAAGAAGCCCTCTCTGGGGGGAACAAGGTGCAGCTCACCGGCTTCGGCACCTTTGAGGTGCGCAAGCGCAAGGCCCGCACCGGTGTGAAGCCCGGCACCAAGGAGAAGATCAAGATCCCCGCTACCCAGTATCCCGCCTTCAAGCCGGGCAAGGCTCTCAAGGAAAAGGTCAAGAAGTAACGTATTCCCTTCCCCTGGGGGGCCTTGGCCCCCCAGGTTTATTTCCAGCCTCAACCCCTTTCCTACCGTTTGGTTCGCTAAGCCCCACCGGGATAACACCCCCACCAGGGCCCTTCCTGGGCCCCCACCCTGGCCCAAGCCAGGAGGGAAGGCTATCCAGCGCCACCCAAGGCTCCCCCCGGCTTGACCTTGGGCACCACCCGGGGGGTTTCCTTTTCCGGGCGCTCTTGGGGCGTCTCCCCTTGGTCCTCCCCGTCTGGCTCCAGGGGCAGACCCTCCACCACCTTCTGGAACTCCTCAGCGGTAAGGGTCTCCCGCTCCAGGAGGGTTTCCGCCACCCGCTCCAGGATTTCCCGTTTCTCCTGCAAGAGGTTTTTCACCCGCCCGTATTGCTCCTCAATGAGGCGGCGCACCGCCTCGTCTATGCGCCTGGCGGTCTCCTCCGAGTACTGGCGCACGTCGTAACCGCCCAGATAGGTGTCCTCACGATGGGCATAGGCCACGGGCCCAAACTCGGGATGCATGCCCCATTCGGTGATCATGCGCCGGGCCAGCTCCGTGGCCTGGCGGAAGTCGTTTTCCGCCCCCGTGGTCACGTCCTCAAAGATGAGCTCCTCCGCCGCCCGCCCAGCCAAGGCCACGGCGATCTGGTCCAGGAGGCGGTTTCGGCTCCAGTGGAGCATGTCCTCCCGCCTGGGCATCATGAAGCCCAAGGCCCGGCCCCGGGGCACGATGGTCACCTTGTGCACCCCATCGGCGTGCTCCAGGAAGTGAGCGGCCAGGGCATGCCCTGCCTCATGGTAGGCGGTGATCCTCCGGTCCCGAGGGGTAAGGACCAGGCTCTTCTTGGCTGGGCCCATCATCACCCGGTCAGCGGCCTCCTCGAGGTCCTTCATGGTGATCTTCTTCCGGCCTTCCCGGGCCGCCAGGAGGGCCGCCTCGTTCAGGAGGTTTTCCAAGTCCGCCCCTACAAAGCCTGGGGTGCGCTTGGCCAAAAGGGCCAGGTCCACATCCTCCGCCAAGGGCTTGCCCCGGGCGTGGATGCGCAGGATCTGCTCCCGGCCCCTCACATCGGGGGCATCTATGGCCACCTGGCGGTCAAAGCGGCCCGGGCGCAGGAGGGCCGGGTCCAGAACGTCGGGGCGGTTGGTGGCGGCCATGACGATGATGGTGGAGTCCTTTTCAAAGCCGTCCATCTCCACCAGGAGCTGGTTTAGGGTCTGTTCCCGCTCGTCGTTGCCGCCCCCTACCCCGGTCCCACGCCTGCGGCCCACGGCATCGATCTCGTCAATGAAGACGATGCAAGGGGCATGGCGCTTGGCGGTTTCAAAGAGGTCCCGGACCCTGGCCGCCCCCACCCCCACGAACATCTCCACGAAGTCCGAGCCGCTGGCGGTGATGAAGGGCACCTTGGCCTCTCCCGCCACCGCCCGGGCGATGTGGGTCTTCCCCACCCCCGGGGGGCCCACCAGGAGGACGCCTTTGGGAATCCTGGCCCCCATCTCGTGAAAGCGGGCGGGGTTCTTCAGGAACTCCACGATCTCCTTCAGCTCCTCCTTGGCCTCCTCGGCCCCGGCCACGTCCTTGAAGGTGACCTTGGGGGCCTCGGTGAGCACCTTGGCCCGGCTTTTGGTGAAGCTGAAGGCGGAGTCCGAGGGCCCGGAACGCCCCGCACGGGAGAAGTAGAAAAGCGCCCCGATGAGAAGCCCCACCAAAAGGAGCGGCCAGAGGAAACCCAGAGGGTTTTGGCCTTGGGGAGGCTCCACCCGCACGCTCACGCCCCTTTTGGTCCAGGCCTCGAGGGTCTGGTTGTCGGGAGGGCTAGCGGCGTAGGTGGTGAAGGTGGAACCGTCGGTTAAGGTGCCTTGGATGCGGGTATCCCCAGCCCGCACCACCACCTCCTTCACCCTGCCCGCCCGCAGGTCCTCCAGGAAGGTGGTGTAGTTGACCCCGCTTGCCGGGTTCCCCGCCGTGCCCGCCAGGCTAAAGGCCCAGGCCAAAAGGAGCAGGCCCAGGATGAAAACCAAAAAGTTCAAAGGAAGCCGGGACATGTCTTCTCTTAGGGTACACGGCAAACGGGGAATCCGGGTAGTCCAGCGCACCATGATATACCTACACTCAACTCTCTTGACACATCAAAGTGGAATGCTCTATGCTTAAGGTGCGAGGTGTAGCTATGGCCAAGGCAGTGGGCATTGACCTGGGTACCACCAACAGCGTGATCGCCGTCATGGAGGGCGGCAAGCCGGTGGTGTTGGAAAACGCCGAGGGGGAAAGGACCACCCCCAGCGTGGTGGCCTTCCGGGACGGGGAGACCCTGGTGGGCCGCATGGCCAAGCGCCAGGCGGTGCTCAACCCCGAGGGCACCATCTTTGAGATCAAGCGCTTTATTGGCCGCCGCTTTGAGGAGGTCCAGGAAGAGGCCAAGCGGGTGCCCTACAAGGTGGTCCCCGGGCCCGATGGCGGGGTGCGGGTGGAGATCAAGGGCAAGCTCTACACCCCGGAGGAGATCAGCGCCATGGTCCTCCGCAAGCTGGTGGAGGACGCCTCCAAGAAGCTGGGAGAGCGCATCACCAAGGCGGTGATCACCGTGCCCGCCTACTTCAACAACGCCCAGCGGGAGGCCACGGCCAACGCCGGGCGAATTGCGGGCCTGGAGGTGCTCCGCATCATCAACGAGCCCACCGCCGCCGCCTTGGCCTATGGCCTGGACAAGAAGGGCAACGAAACCGTCTTGGTCTTTGACCTGGGCGGTGGCACCTTTGACGTGACGGTGCTGGAGATCGGCGAGGGGGTCTTTGAGGTGAAGTCCACCTCCGGGGACACCCACCTGGGCGGCAGCGACATGGACCACGCCATCGTGAACTGGCTGACCGAGGAGTTCAAGCGGGAGTACGGGGTGGACCTCAAGGCGGACCGCCAGGCCCTCCAGCGCCTGATTGAGGCGGCGGAGAAAGCCAAGATTGAGCTTTCCAGCACCCTGGAGACCACCATCAGCCTCCCCTTCATCGCCCTAGACCCTGCCAGCAAGACCCCCTTGCACCTGGAGAAGAAGCTCACCCGGGCCAAGTTTGAGGAGCTCATTGAGCCCCTTCTGAAGCGCCTTAGGGGCCCCGTGGAGCAGGCCCTTAAGGATGCGGGCCTGACCCCCGCCCAGATCGACGAGGTGATCCTGGTGGGCGGGGCCACCCGGGTGCCGGCGGTGCAAAGGGTGGTAAAGGAGCTATTGGGCAAGGAGCCCAACCGCTCCGTAAACCCCGACGAGGTGGTGGCCATGGGGGCCGCCATCCAAGCGGGGGTCCTTATGGGGGAGGTGCGGGATGTGGTCCTCCTGGACGTCACCCCCCTCTCCTTGGGGGTGGAGACCAAGGGTGGGGTCATGACGGTCCTGATCCCCCGGAACACCACCATCCCCACCCGGAAGTGCGAGATCTTCACCACCGCCGAGCACAACCAGACCGCGGTGGAAATCCACGTCCTCCAGGGCGAGCGGCCCATGGCCGCGGACAACAAGAGCCTGGGCCGCTTCCGCCTCGAGGGCATCCCCCCCATGCCCGCGGGGGTGCCCCAGATTGAGGTCTGCTTTGACATAGACGCCAACGGCATCCTCCACGTGACCGCCAAGGAGAAGTCCACGGGCAAGGAGGCCTCCATCACCATCCAGAACACCACCACCCTCTCCGAGGAGGAGATCCAGCGGATGATTGAGGAGGCCCAGCGCCATGCGGAGGAGGACCGGCGTCGCCGGGAGCACGCCGAGCTCAAGAACACCCTGGACTCCACCCGCGTCCAGGCGGAGAGGATCCTCCAGGAGAAGCAGGGTACCCCGGAGGCCAAGGCCCGCCTCGAGGCGGCCATCGCCCGGGCCAAGGAGCTCTCGGAAAAGGACGCCTCCGACCCCGAGCTGAAAGCCGCCACGGAGGAGCTTTTGCAGGCGGTAGAGGCCTATGAGAAGGCCGCCACCGCCGGGGCCACCGGCGGATCCAGCCGCGGCCCTGACGACGTGATTGACGCCGATTACAAGCCCGCCGACTAAAGCCCCCCTGCCCTGGCCCCTGCCAGGGCAGGGGCCTCCCCTTACCCCCTTTCGGAGGAAGCATGGAGAAGGAACGCGAGAAAATCCCACAAGAGGAGGCCGCCCAGGTGGAGAAAGACCTCCAGGCGGTAGGCCAGGAGGCCTTGGCCCTGGAACAACGCCTCCTGGCGGTAGAGGAGGAACTCCGAGCCCTAAAGGACCGGTACGTGCGCCTCCTGGCCGACTTTGACAACTACCGCAAGCGCATGGAGGAGGAGCTTAGGCTCCGGGAACGGGAGGGGACCCTCCGGGCGGTCCGCGCCCTCCTTCCCGTCCTGGACGACCTGGAACGGGCCCTGGAGTTCGCCGAGGCCAACCCGGAGAGCATCCTCCAGGGGGTGAAGGCGGTGCGGGAAGGCTTCTTCCGCATCCTGGCGGGGCTTGGCATTGAGGAGGTGCCTGGGGAAGGAGAGGCCTTCGACCCCCGTTACCACGAGGCCATCGGCCTCCTCCCGGGAGAGCCGGGCAAGGTGGCCCGGGTCTTCCAACGGGGCTTCCGCCTGGGCGAGGCCCTGGTGCGCCCGGCCCGGGTGGCCGTGGGTGAGGAAAAAAGCCCGGAAGAAGAGGGCGTGGAGTAGGCCATGAAGGACTACTACGCCATCCTGGGGGTACCGAGAAACGCCACGCAGGAGGAGATCAAACGGGCCTACAAGCGCCTGGCCCGCCAGTACCATCCTGACGTGAACAAAAGCCCCGAGGCCGAGGAGCGCTTCAAGGAGATCAACGAGGCCTACGCCGTTCTTTCCGACCCGGAAAAGCGCAAGGTCTATGACACCTACGGCACCGCCACCCCTCCCCCACCGCCGCCCCCGGGTGGGTACGACTTCTCCGGGTTTGACGTGGAGGACTTTTCCGACTTCTTCCAGGAGCTCTTCGGGGGCGGCCTCTTTGGGAGCATGGGGCGGAGGAGGCCAAGGAGAGGCCGCGACCTCAGGGCCGAGCTTCCCCTTAGCCTAGAGGAGGCCTTCCACGGGGGTGAAAAGGTGGTGGAGGTGGGGGGCAGACGGGTTTCCGTGAGGATCCCCCCAGAGGTGCAGGACGGGAGCACCATCCGCCTGGCGGGCCTGGGGGGGCCTGGGGAGCCCCCAGGGGACCTTCTTCTCACGGTGCGGCTTCTTCCCCATCCCGTTTTCCGTCTGGAGGGCCAAGACCTCTACGCCACCCTAGACGTCCCGGCCCCCATCGCCGTGGTGGGGGGTAAGGTGCGGGCCCCCACCCTGGAAGGGCCGGTGGAGGTCACCATTCCCCCGAGGACCCAAACGGGGAGGAAGCTCCGGCTAAAGGGCAAAGGATTTCCCGGCCCCCATGGCCGCGGGGACCTTTACCTGGAGGTGCGGGTGGTGATCCCCGAGCACCTCTCCCCCGAGGAGGAGGCCCTTTGGCGGAAGCTAAAGGAGGTGCGGTATGCTGGCGCGTAGCCCCTATATATCCATGGAAGCCCTGGCGGACTACGGCCTTTCCTTGGGGGTGGTGCGGGCCTACGTGGAGATTGGCTTCGTGGAACCCTTGGTGTGGGAAAGCAGCTGGTACTTCCGGGAAGAGGACCTTTTGCGCATGCTGAAGGCCGAGCGCATCCGCCGCGACCTGGGGGCCAACCTGGTGGGGGCGGCCTTGGTGGTGGAGATTTTAGAACGCTCCTAAACCCATCCCGGGGGCCTCCACCGTCCCAAACGCCCCGGGAAAGGACCCACCCAGGCTGGGACATCCCGCCCAATCCTTCCCTGTATAATCAAGGGCAAAGGGCGTTTCCTCCCTTCCTTTTGGCGAACCCTCTCCAGCGTAAGCGGCAAGAGTTAGCGCATGTTCTGTTCAAGTCTATTGACACCATTCATATCAACTGATATGATTAAGCCAGTAGGAGGCAAGGGGTATGAACCTGGAGCGCTGGACCCAAGCCGCCCGTGAAGCCCTGGCCCAGGCCCAAGTCCTGGCCCGGGAAATGCGGCACCAGGCCATTGACCTACCCCACCTCTGGGCCGTACTCCTAAAGGACCCCACGGGCCTGGCCTGGCGGCTTTTGGAGAGGGCAGGGGGTAACCCCCAGGCCCTCAAGGAGAGTGCCGAGCGGGAGGTGGGCCGCCTACCCAAGGTGGAGGGGGCCGAGGTGGGCCAGTATCTATCCCAGAAGCTGGCCCGGGCCTTGGACCGGGCCGAAGCCCTCATGGGAGAGCTAAAGGACCGGTTCGTGGCCTTGGATACCCTGGTGCTGGCCCTGGCGGAGGCCTCGAGGCCCGAGCCCTTTGCCCAACCCCACCTCCCTGAAGAAGGCGCCCTGAAGAAAGCCCTACAAGAACTGAGAGGAGGTAAAACCGTGCAGACGGAACACGCGGAAAGCACCTACAACGCCCTGGAACAATACGGCATTGACCTCACCAAGCTGGCGGCCGAGGGCAAGCTGGACCCGGTGATCGGCCGGGACGAGGAGATCCGGCGCACCATTCAGATCCTCCTAAGGCGCACCAAGAACAACCCGGTGCTCATCGGCGAGCCCGGGGTGGGCAAGACCGCCATCGTGGAGGGCCTGGCCCAACGCATCGTCAAGGGGGACGTACCGGAGGGCCTGAAGGGCAAGCGCATCATCTCCTTGCAAATGGGCTCCCTTCTGGCCGGGGCCAAGTACCGGGGCGAGTTTGAGGAGCGCCTGAAGGCGGTGATCCAGGAAGTGGTGCAGTCCCAGGGGGAAATCATCCTCTTCATTGACGAGCTCCACACCGTGGTGGGGGCAGGAAAGGCGGAGGGCGCCGTGGACGCCGGCAACATGCTGAAGCCCGCCCTGGCCCGGGGGGAGCTCCGGCTCATCGGCGCCACCACCCTGGACGAGTACCGGCAGATTGAGAAGGACCCCGCCTTGGAACGGCGCTTCCAACCCGTCTACGTGGACGAACCCAGCGTGGAGGATACCATCTCCATCCTCCGGGGCATCAAGGAGAAGTACGAGGTGCACCACGGGGTGCGCATCTCCGACCCCGCCTTAGTGGCGGCCGCCGTCCTCTCCCACCGCTACATCACGGAAAGGCGCCTACCCGACAAGGCCATTGACCTGGTGGACGAGGCGGCAGCCCGCCTGCGCATGGCCCTGGAAAGCGCACCCGAGGAGATAGACGCCCTGGAGCGGAGAAGGCTCCAGCTGGAGGTTGAGCGGGAAGCCCTGAAGAAGGAAAAGGACCCAGACTCCCAGGAAAGGCTCAAAAGGGTTGAGGAGGAGATCTCCCATCTCAGCCAGGAGATAGATAGGCTGAAGGCGGAGTGGGAGCGGGAAAGGGAGATCTTGAGGAAGCTCCGGGAGGCCCAGCAACGCCTGGACGAGGTACGCCGCCAGATTGAGTTGGCCGAGCGCCAGTACGACCTGAACCGGGCGGCGGAGCTCCGCTACGGGGAGCTTCCCCGCCTCGAGGCCGAAGTGGAGGCCCTCTCCGAGAAGCTCAAAAACGCCCGCTTCGTGCGCCTGGAGGTGACCGAGGAGGACATCGCCGAGATCGTATCCCGCTGGACCGGGATTCCCGTTTCCAAGCTTCTGGAAGGAGAAAGGGAGAAGCTCTTAAGGCTGGAGGAGGAGCTCCACAAGCGGGTGGTGGGCCAGGAGGAGGCCATAAGGGCCGTGGCCGACGCCATAAGGCGGGCCCGGGCCGGCCTCAAGGACCCCAACCGCCCCATCGGGAGCTTCCTCTTCCTGGGCCCCACCGGGGTGGGCAAGACGGAGCTGGCCAAGACCCTGGCCGCCACCCTCTTTGACACCGAGGAGGCCATGGTGCGCATTGACATGACCGAGTACATGGAGAAGCATGCGGTGAGCCGCCTCATCGGGGCCCCGCCGGGCTACGTGGGCTACGAGGAAGGGGGGCAGCTCACCGAGGCGGTAAGGCGCCGCCCCTACACGGTCATCCTCTTTGACGAGATTGAGAAGGCCCACCCCGACGTCTTCAACATCCTCCTCCAGATCCTGGACGACGGCCGCCTCACCGACTCCCATGGGCGCACCGTGGACTTCCGCAACACCGTCATCATCCTCACCTCCAACCTGGGAAGCCCCTTGATCCTCGAGGGGATCCAGCAAGGCAAACCCTACGAGCGCATCCGGGAGGAGGTCTTCGCCGTGTTGCAAAAGCACTTCCGCCCCGAGTTCCTAAACCGCCTGGACGAGATCGTGGTCTTCCGGCCCCTCACCCGGGAGCAGATCCAGAGCATCGTGGAGATCCAGCTCCAAAGCCTTAGAAACCGCCTCTTGGAAAAGCGCATCACCCTCACCCTCACCGAGGCCGCCAAGGACTACCTGGCCGAGCGGGGCTACGACCCCGTCTTTGGGGCCAGGCCCTTGAGACGGGTAATAGCGCGGGAGCTGGAGACCCCCTTGGCGGTGAAGATCCTGGCCGGGGAGATCAAGGAGGGGGATTTGGTGGTGGTGGACGCAGGCCCCACGGGTCTGGTCTTCCGCACGGAAGCCCCGGTGCAGGCCTAGGAAAGGAGGGGGTATGGATCGGGTGGAAGTCCTAAAACAGGCCTACCAGGATGAACTCCTGGATGCCCTCCGGGCGGAAAGGGCTTTGGAAAGGGTCCCTTACCCCCACATCCGGGCCCTTTTGGAGGAGGTGGCCAAGCGGGAGCGGGCCCATGCCGAAGCCATCGCCGAGGTCTTGCGCCGCCTCCAGGCCCCCCTCCCCCCTACCCCCAAGGTGGAGGAAGAAGGCTGGGAAGCCCTTCTTCACCTCCTCTCCGAGGAGGGCTTTGACCGGGCCTACTACCTGGAAAGCACCTTCCCCGACCCGGACCTCGAGGCCCTCTTCACCCGGCTCGGCCATGAGGAAAAACTCAACCAAGAGGCCATCCGCAAAGCAGTGGCTCTTCTAGGAGGTAACCTATGATCGGTAAGGAAGACATCCGGCGCATCAAGGAAACCCTCACCGTGCAGGAGGGACCCGTCCTCTCCCTCTACCTGGACCTCAACCCCGCCAAGCCCGAAAACGCCAACCGGGCCTACGCCCTAAGGGCCAAGGACGCCATGAAGGCCCTCAAGGTGCCCCAGGACCTGCAGGAAAGGATCCTGGAGGTGCTGAAAAACCAAGTTCTAGAGGCAAAAACCGCCGTCTTCTTCGCCAACGAGAAGGTCTTTGAAACCCTGTTGCTGCAGGTGGAACTGCCCCTGGTCTCCAGCCTCAAAACCACCTTCCTAGGGGAAAAGGAAAGCCGCTTCTTTACGGACGGGGCCCTGGCCCACTACGGCGAGCCCTTCCTCCTCCCCCTTATCTACGCCCTGGACGAGTACGAGCGCTACGGGGTGGTCTATTTGGACCAGGAGCGCTGGCGGGTTTTTGAAATCTTCCTGGGTGAAGTCCAGGAGGTGAGCGACGCCTTCTTGGCCTTGGACACCGAGGCCTGGCGGCGGCTCTCCCTGGATGCCCCGGGGCGCCGCTTCAACCTGGCGGGCATCTCCCGGGGCGGGGCAGGCCAGGACCTCTTCGCCAAGCGCTTGGCCGCCTGGGAAGAACGTTTTTACAAGAACCTGAGCCACGAGCTGGAGAAACTTACGGAGGAACGTGGGTTCACCCGCCTCATCCTCATGGGCCCCGAGGAGCACACCAAGCTTTTCCTGGGCTACCTGCCCAAACGCCTTAAGGAAAAGGTGGTGGCCCTTCTTCCCTCCCTGCCCCATCCCGGGGTCAGCCCCGGCCAGGTGCTCAAGCGGCTGGAACCTGTCCTGGAGGAGATGGAGCGCAAGGGCGAGGTAGAGCTACTCAAGAAGCTGGAGGAAGCCTATCCCAAGGTGGCCTTCGGCCTGGAAGTCCTGGAAAGGGTTCAGGAAGGTCGGGTTGAGCTTTGGGTGCTTCCCTGGCACCTGGACCAAACCGTGTACGCCTGCGACGGGATCTTCTTCCCCGACGAGGCCCGGGCCCTGGCCCACTGCCAAAACCCCGAGGCCAAACCCCTGGCCGTGGTCCTGCCCGAGCTGGCCACGGGCTACGCCGCTAAGCTGGAGTTCGTCCGGGGCGAGGCAGAAAAGCAGCTTCTGGAGCGTGGCGGCATGGCCGCGCTCCTGAGGTGGTGAAAGGAGGTGAGGAGGATGGTACGGTTCGATCCATTCAGGGAGTTGGAGGAGTTGCAAGAGCGCTTGGCAAGGGCTTTCGGCACGACCCCCCAGCAGGGGCCCAGGGTCTATGCTCCCCCGGTGGACATCCTGGAGGACGACGCCGGTTTGCACCTTCTGGTCTACCTGCCGGGGGTGGAGCCGGAAAAGGTGGAGGTGGTGGCGGAGGAAGGGGTGCTTTCCGTGAAGGCGGAGCGCCCCTTTGAGAAACGGGAAAACGTGGCCTACCACCGCCTAGAAGGTCCCCATGGCACCTTCGCCCGGAGCTTCAACGTGCCCAGCACCTTTGACCTCTCCCGGGTGCAGGCCAAGTTCCGCCACGGCGTGCTCCACCTGTTGGTGCCTAAGGCCGAGGAAAGCAAGCCCAAGAAGATCCAGGTGCAGGTGGAATAGGAGGTGAGCTATGCGGCGGACCACGCGGTACATCCTGGCCACTTCTAACCCCATGGGCGACCTCGAGGCCCTGGAAAAGCTGGTGAAGCTGGCCCCCGACACGGGGGCGGACGCCCTGGCCATCGTGGGTAACCTCATGCCCAAGACGGCCAAAAGCCGCGACTACGCCGCCTTCTTCCGCATCCTCGCCGAGGCCCATCTCCCCACCGCCTACATCCCCGGTCCCCAGGACGCCCCCATCTGGGAGTACCTGAGGGAGGCGGCCAACATTGAGCTGGTGCGGCCCGAGATGCGCAACGTCCACGAAACCTTCACCTTCTGGAAAGGTCCCTACCTGGTGGCCGGGGTGGGCGGGGAGATCACCGACGACGGGGAACCCGAGGAGGAAGAGGCCCTGCGCTACCCCGCCTGGGTGGCAGAGTACCACTTGAAGGCCCTTTGGGACCTCAAGGACTACCCCAAGATCTTCCTCCTCTACACCAACCCTTACCACAAGGGCCTGGGCGATGCCGGCTCCCACGAGGTGGCCCACCTGGTGAAGACCCATAACCCCCTCCTGGTCATCACCGCCGGCAAGGGACAGAAGCACGAAATACTGGGGGCCAGTTGGGTGGTGGTACCAGGGGATCTCTCCGAGGGTGAGTATAGCCTCCTGGACCTGAGGGCCAGGAAGCTGGAGACGGGGAACGTCCGCTAGGCAGGAGGGCCCCGCCCGGGGGCGGGGCCCCGCCTTGCCTGCTAAGGGAGGGGAGTATGTTGGAGAAACTTTGGCCCTTTGGCCGTAACCGGGTGCGGAAAGCCTTTGAAGAAGCCCTGGAAAAGGTCTTCAAGGAAGAAGGGGAAACCCTGGAGCCCCTCTCGGAGCTTTCCGAGCACGAGGGCCATTACCTTTTGCGGGTGGAGGTCCCGGGCCTGGGCCCGGAGAACCTGGAGGTGCGCCTCGAGGGGGACCAGCTGGTCATAGAAGGGGAGAAAAAGGAGGAGAAGCGCACCAAGCACCTCTCGGAAATCGTCTATGGCCGCATCTACCGGGCTTACCTCCTTCCCAAGGATGCGAAGAAGGAGGGCCTCGAGGCCCGCCTGCAAAAGGGGGTGCTGGAGGTGAAAATCCCCCGGGAGAAGCGGGAGGCCGAACCGCCGGTGCGGATTCCTGTGGTGGAAGGTTAAGGAGGGTTACCCTGGCGAGCCCTGGGCTAACCCCTAGGCTTGAGGTTTCGTGGTGGAGATTCGGACCCCAGTTGGCCATCATTGGAGGTGAACGACCATGCTGATGAAAGTGGCCGAGTTTGAGAAGCTTTTCCGCCTGGCTGCGGGCTTGGACGTGGACAAGAACGACCTTAAACGCCTTTCGGACTTTCTCCGGAACAAGATCTACGACCTGCTGGTGGTGGCCGAGCGCCACGCCAAGTACAACGGCCGGGATATCATCTTTGAACCCGACGTACCCATCACCAAAGGGCTTCAGGAAACCCTTCGCGAGTTCCGGGCCATGGACACCACCTTGGAGCTCAAGCCGGTATTGGAGGACCTGGCAGCCCTTCCCCCTTTGGATCTGGAAATCTCCGAGGATGTCCGCAACCTTCTTCCCGAAATCGCCGGGGCCTTGGTGGTAGCCTATGCCCGGGTGCTAAAGGAGCTGGACCCTGGGCTTAAGAACCCGCAAACCGAACACCATGAGCGGGCGGAGCGGGTCTTTAACCTCCTCCTCTGAGATGAACCAGGACCTACTCCTCTCCCTCTACCAACGGGCCACCCGCCTGGTCTTCAACCTGGTGGTGGTGGCCCTGCTCATCGGTCTTTTCGTGGGGGTAGGGCGCACCTTCCTGGAACTAGGCCTCACCCTCACCGAGCCCACCGTGCGCCTAGGCCTTAAGGAGCTGGTTACCAACGTTCTGAGCCTGATCATTGTTCTAGAGCTGGTACGGGTTTTCGTGGACTATTTTGAGTTTGAAAGGGTGCGCCTCGAGGTCCTGATGGAAATCGGCGTGGCCCTGGCCTTGCGGGAGCTTCTCCTCCTCCTCTTTGCGGAAAAACTATCGGGCCTAGACCTCTTCCTCTGGGCCTTGGGCATTTTGGCCTTGGTGGCTGGGCGCACCCTGGCGGTGCAGTTTCCCCCTAGGAGGCGGGCATGAGGGTGGAAGAAGCGGTGCTTCCCGGGGTGGGACGGAAGTTCACCATCACGGTGCAAAGCGGCGACCGTTTGGTCATCGTGGTCCACCACTCGGGGAAGCGGGAGCTCCAGTACTTTGAAGCCGGAGAGGATGGGGATGAGCCCATCATGGCCCTGGACCTTACCGACGAGGAGGCCCGGGAGCTGGGAGCCATTTTGGCGGGGGTTCTTTTCCATCCCGAGGCCGTGGGGGACACCCAAAGCAAGCTGGGGCAGAAGGTCATTGAATGGATCAAGGTCCTGCCCGGTTCCAAGCTGGCAGGAAAACGGCTGGCCGAGCTTACCCTGCCGCCGGGGGCCCACCTCCTGGCCGTGGACCGGCCCGGGGCCCCCCTAATCCCCAACCCTTCGCCCGAGGTGGTCCTCGAGGTGGGGGACACCCTGGTGGTGGCGGGAAGCCGCGAGGCGGTGGAAGCCCTGATGAGGACCCTCTAATGCACCCCTCTGTGGAGGCCTTTGCCTTGGCCGCAGGGCTTTTAGCCTTCGGAGCGGCCTTGGTCCACCGTTTTGGTTTTCCTCCCTTGCCCGTCTACCTCCTCACCGGGCTTCTCATGGGCAAGGCCCTGCCGGTGCAAGACCTGGAGCCCCTCCCCTCCTTAGGGCTTCTCCTCCTCCTCTTCTCCGTGGGGTTGGAGTTCGGCCCGGACCGGCTTAGGGGACTATCGGGCAAAGCCGTTCAAGCGGGTATCTACGATGCCTTAGCCCTGCCTTTAGGCTTTCTTCTGGGACTCTTTTTCGGGCTGGACCTGCGCGGCGCCGCCCTTTTGGCGGGGGCCATCTACGTGAGCTCCAGTGCCGTGATCGTCAAGCTGATCATTGACCTGCGCCGGGCCGCCAACCCCGAAAGCGAGGTGGTCCTGGGGGTTTCCGTGCTGGAGGACTTGGTAATCCTGGTCCTCCTGGCCCTCTTGGGGGGCCAGGGATTCCAAGGCTTTGTCCTCAGCCTCCTTTTGGCAGGGCTCTACCTGAGTCTGGGTCGCTTCCTTGGTCCTTCCTTGGTTACGTTCATGGAGAGCCTTTCCGACGAACTGGTGCTCCTCTTGGGGGCGTCCTTTACCACCGGAACCGCCCTCCTCTTCCAAGCGGCGGGGGCCTCGGTGGGGCTTGGCGCCTTCCTGGCAGGAAGCCTGGCCGCCTCCTTAGGGCTTCGCGAGCGGTTTGAGCGGCTTTTTGGTCCGGTGCGGGACCTGGGGGTGGCCCTTTTCTTCCTGGTGGTGGGGGCAAGTGCCCGGGACCTGTTCCAGGGCCTAACCCCGGCGGTGGTCGCCTTAGCCCTTCTGGGCCTTTTGCTGAAGCTTCCCCTTAACTACCTGGGAGGGGCCCGGGCGGGGCTTTCCCGCAAGCGCCGGCTCTATAGCGCCTTTTACCTGGTGCCTCGAGGGGAGTTCAACCTGGTCCTGGGTGCCCTAGCCCAGGCCCAAGGTTACCCCCTGGTGGCGCAGGTGGCGGTGCTTTTGGTGCTGGTATCCATCCCCTTAGGAGCCGTGCTCACCCGCTTCGCCCCCGAACTGGGAAGGATTCTCCTACGGGAAACCCAAAGCCGCCCGGCCCGTATTCCCTAGCGCCCCTGGTATATGCTTTTCCCATGGAAATCTTCTTCCAGCTCTTTTGGCTCTTCTTCATCCTCTCCGTTCTCACCCCTTACCTACAACAACAGATGCTCCTAGGGGCCCGGGCCAGGAAGATGGCCGAGTTGGAACGCAAGCGGAAAAGCCGGGTCATCACCCTCATCCACCGCCAGGAGGCCGTTAACTTTCTGGGAATCCCCATAAGCCGTTTCATCAGCATCGACGACTCGGAACAGGTTCTAAGGGCCATCCGCCTCACCGACAAGAACGTGCCCATCGATCTCATCCTCCACACCCCGGGGGGATTGGTCCTGGCGGCGGAGCAGATCGCCGAGGCCCTTTTGCGCCACCCCGCCAAGGTCACGGTCTTCGTGCCCCACTACGCCATGTCGGGGGGGACCCTCATCGCCCTAGCCGCCGACGAGATCGTCATGGATGAAAACGCCGTCTTGGGCCCTGTGGATCCCCAGCTGGGCCAGTACCCTGCGGCCAGCATCCTCAAGGTGCTGGAGAAGAAGCCCATCCAGGAGATTGACGACCAGACCCTGATCCTGGCGGACATGGCGGAAAAGGCCCTGAAGCAGGTGAAGGCCACGGTGAAAAACCTGCTTTTGAAGCGCCTGCCCGAGGAACGGGCTGAGGAGGTGGCCACCCTGCTCTCCCAGGGCACCTGGACCCACGACTACCCCATCGACGTGGCCCAGGCCCGGGAGATGGGCCTTCCCGTGAGCACGGAGATGCCCCTCGAGGTCTATGAGCTCATGGACCTCTACCCCCAGGCCCAGGGGGGCAAGCCCAGCGTGCAGTACGTGCCCATACCCTACCGCCACCAAGAGCCCAGGAGGCCTTAGGTGTTTCCCCTTTACGACATCAACCACGCCCGCCGGCCCGCTTTCGTGGTCAAGGGCCTGGTGTTCCTCAACGCCTTGGCCTTTCTCTGGCAGCTTTCCGTGGGATTGGAATGGTCCGCCCAGGCCTACGGCTTTATCCCCGCCTTATTCTTTCAAGACCCGGTGGGCCAGGGCTACCGCCTCCTCACCAGCATGTTCCTCCACGGAAGCTTTTTTCATATCCTCTCCAATATGTGGTTCCTTTGGGTTTTCGGGGACAACGTGGAAGAGCGCTTGGGCCATGGCCGCTTTCTTCTCTTCTACCTCTTGGGAGGCCTGGCCGCCGCCTTGGCCCAGGGGCTTTTCTCCTTTACCTCCACCCTCCCCATGATCGGGGCCAGCGGAGCGGTTTCCGCGGTACTGGGAGCCTACTACATCCTCTTTCCCCGAGCCTACGTGGTTTCAGTAATTCTCTTCATCTTTCCCCTTTTCGTCACCTTTCCCGCAGGCTTCTACATCGGGTACTGGGCCTTCCTCCAGCTCCTTCAGGGGCTTTTGGGCCTACCCGGGGTAGCCTGGTGGGCCCATCTGGGAGGGTTTCTCTTTGGCGTTCTCTCGGCCCGACGGTTTCTTCGTCCTTAGGCTCTCTCCGTGAGAAATCCTCTCAAACCCCACCCTAGCTTGCGCCAAGGCGGGGTGGCCTCATCCCTCCTCCCGCCCGCGGAGCTCATCCAGGTGTGTACCCTGCCACAGGGGCACCCCCAAGCGGTAGGCGGCCCTACCCAAAAAATGGGCCCCTATAGGCGCGGTGGAAAAGAGAAACACCACCAGCAAAACCGCTTTAAAGGCCACCAGTCCCTCCCCAAAGTCCACGGCCACACCCAGCAGGATTAGGCCTAATCCCAGGGTAGCCGCCTTGGTGGCGGCGGACATGCGGATATAGAAGTCTGGGAAACGCAAGAGACCCAAGGCCGCAGCCAAAAAGACCAAGGTTCCTGTGAGGAGCAAAAGATCCGCAAGAAGGCTCATTGCCGGCTCCTTTCCATAAAGCGGGCAAAAGCGATGGTGGCCAAGAAGGAAACCAAGGCTAACACCGTGGCCACATCCACGAAAAAGGTTTGTCGGGTAATCAGGGCATAAACCAGGGACAGGCCCATGAAACCATAGCCCACCATCTCCAAACCCAGTACCCGGTCCGCTAAGGACGGACCCCGAAGAAGGCGGTAGAGGGTTAGCGCCAGGGCCACAGTGAGGAGGAGAAGGGCAAGTTCCTTCACCGGGTCACCTCCAGCACGCGCCTTTCAAACTGCTCCTTCAACTCCGCCTTGGCCGCCGAGGGGTCCTCAGCGTACATGTTGTGCACAAAAAGGAACTTTCGGTCCCGGGAAACGAGCAGGCTTAAAGTGCCCGGAGTAAGGGTGATCATGTTGGCGAAGAGGGCAATTTCCAGATCGCTTTTGGCATCCAAGGGCACCGCCAAGATTCCCGGTCGCATGCGGAAACGGGGAGAGAGGACCTCCCGGATCACCCTAATATTGGAAAGCACCACCTGCATGAGAAAGTAAAGGATCAGCCATACCGCCCGCCACACCTTCACTGCCCACCTCCCAAGACCGCCCTTATGTAATCCGAGGGGTCCATAAGCTCCGATGCCGCCCGCTCCGCCAAAGCGAAACCGTAGCCTGCCCCTAGGCCGATAAACACGGTGACAAAGGAGAGCAACGTAACGCCCACCACCATACTGCGAGGTACAGAGGCCCGCAACAAAGCCTCTTGTCTTTCCTCAGAGAGGGGCTTCCAGAAGGCCTCCCGCCATATCTTCATCATGGACATCAAGGTAAAAAGGCCCACCAGGAGTGCAACCCCCACAATAGCGTACTCCCCGATCTCCATCCCTCCCATCACCAGGAACAGCTTGGCAAAAAATCCAGAGAATGGGGGAACTCCCGCCAGGGAAAGGGCGGGAACGATGAAGAGAAGAGCAAGGAAGGGCTTAAACCGGTAAAGGCCTCCCAGCTCCTCAAGGTTATAGGAGCCCAAAAGCCTGTGGGCCAGGCCCGCCACCAAGAAGAGGGCTGCCTTGACAAAGATATGGTGGACGATGTAAAAGATCCCACCCGCGATCCCCAAAGGAGTAAAAAGCCCAAGCCCCATGATCATGTAACCAATCTGACTAATGATGTGGAAGGAAAGGAGTCGACGCACCTCCATCTGTGCCAGGGCCCCCAAAACCCCGGTGACCATGGTAAAGCCAGCAATCCAAAGGATAAGCCGGTGCCAAAGCTCAGGCTCCTGAT
Organism: uncultured Thermus sp.; assembly: GCF_938010445.1. Classification (NCBI taxonomy): domain Bacteria; kingdom Thermotogati; phylum Deinococcota; class Deinococci; order Thermales; family Thermaceae; genus Thermus; species uncultured Thermus sp. Next base: position 3,965 of record NZ_CALLUR010000063.1, on the reverse strand, counting down.
GGAAGAGCACGGTAAAAAGCCGAAAGAGGGCGTAAACGGCCACCTTGGTGGGCAAAGCGGCAAATAAAGCTGCCACCGGCAACGGGGGTGTGTGATAGGAGGCGGGCAGCCAAAAGAAAAGTGGGAAAAGGGCAGCCTTTATGGAAAGGGCCAGGAGGAAAAACCCCGCCACCACACTTGCCCGGGCGGGCTCCACGTGATCTATGCGGAGGTGGAGATCCGCCAGATTTAGGCTTCCCGTCAAACCGTACAGCAAGCCCGCGGCTATAAGGTAAAACAGCGAAGAAAGGAAGTTAAGGGCAAAGTACTTGAAGCCGCCCAAAAGCTGGGCCCGCTCACCCCCTAGGGTCAGGAGGACAAACGAGGATAACAGCATGACCTCCAGCCACACATAGAGGTTGAAAACATCCCCCGTGAGAAAAGCACCCTGTACGCCAAAAAGCATGAACTGGAGAAAAGCAAAATAACCCAGGGATTTCCGCCCTGGGTCTATGCCCTTGAGGGAGTATAGGGTAACGGCAAGACCCACCAAGGATGCGGTAAACACCATAAGGGCTGCAAAGGTATCCAAGACCAGCACGATGCCAAAAGGAGCCGGCCAACCACCTAGGGCCGTGGACTGGATACCTTCCACCTGCACGTAATCCAGGAGGAAAACCCCAAGACCCAACTGGACCACAGCCATGGCCAAGGCCACCGCATCCCCTAGGAACGAGCCGCGCAAGAAAAAAGAGAGAATCCCACCCAAAAGAGGCAAAAGAAGAGGGAGCACCAATAGGAGGTCCTTCATCGGTCCGTCCCCCGAAGCTCGTCCAAGTCATCGGTGCCTAGAACCTGGTGCACCCTGTAGGCCAACACCACCGCGAAGGCCAACACCCCCAACCCGATGACAATGGCCGTGAGGATCATGGCCTGGGGCAAGGGATCCGCGTAAGGCGGCTCCAAAGCCCGGGACCCCACAGGCACGATAGGGCTATGCCCCCGCACCAGGCCAGGACTCAAAAAGACCACCAGGTTGGCCGCATTGGAAAGTAAGGCCAAGCCCAAGAGGAAGCGGGCCAGGCTTCCTTGGAGTAGAAGGTAGACCCCGACGCCCACCAAAACACCTACCAAGATGGCTAGAAGAACGTTCATTTGCGCACCTCTTCCTCTTCCTGGGCCCAAAGTACCGCCAAAACCGCTCCAACTACCCCCAGATAAACCCCAAGGTCAAATAAAAGAGGAGTGCCTACCTTTTGGCCCAAAACCTCTCCCCAAAGACCTGTGAGAAAGGGTAGTCCCTGCAAAAAAGCCAGGAGCCCGGAAAAAAGGGCCACCGCTACGCCCAAGACCGCCAGTTCACTGGGGGCAAGGGGTAAAAGCGCCCGGGCTCGCTCTACCCGGAAGGCCAAGGCGTACACGTGAAAGCCCGAAGCGGCTACCAGTCCGCCAATAAACCCTCCCCCGGGAAGGTTGTGTCCCCGGTAAAACAAATATAAGGAGAAGAGAAGCATTAGAAGAAGAAGCCATCGGGCAAGACCTCTAAGCACGGGCGTTTCCACGGCTCCTCCTGAGGAGAGCAAAGGCTCCGAGTCCGGCCAGCACCAACACCACCACCTCGCCCAAAGTGTCCAGGGCCCGGAAGTCCACCAGGATCACGTTGACCACATTGCGCCCATGTGCACTCGCATAGCTTTCCTCCGCAAAGAACTCGGAAACCGGGGGCAGCTTGGTTTGCCCTGAGGTCAGAAGTATCCCCCAAGTAACCGCCGCACCTATCCCTGCCCCCAAAAGGACCGTCCATGGTACCGCCTTTTCCTTAGCAAAGATAGGCATGGCGGCAAAGACAAAAGCAAAGACCAGGACAGTAAGGGTTTCCACCAAAAGCTGGGTCATGGCAAGGTCAGGGGCCCCGTAGAACAGATAAACCAGGGCTATACCGTACCCCACCAGTCCCAAGGCCACCACAGCAAACATGGGAGACCGGCTTCGTGCGGTGTAGAAGGCGGCCACAGCCATAAGCAAAAGGACAAGGGCCTCGTAGGGACGGACCCCCATAAACGACGGCCACTCCAACGGCAAGCGTAAGGCCGGAATAAGGGTAACCAAAAGCCCTACACCGAGTACCGTAGCCGCGTAAAGGCGTACGTAACCGTGCTGCAAAAGGGCAGTTTGCCACTTGGCCAGCCTCTCCAAGGCCAGAACAAGGCGGTCATAGACCAGGTCGGCTCCCCACGGAAGGGAAAAGCGGCGTAGGATGCCCCTGAGGGAAAAAGCCGCCGCACCTGCCAACACCGTGGCTAAGGACAGAAAAACGACGGGGTTTAGCCCACCCCAAAGGTAAACCCGTACGGGAACCTCCTTCCCCACGATACCCGCCATCGCGGGAGCCACCAAGAGGCGACCCACTTCGGAGGCTCCAAAGCCTAGGGCTAGGCCCACCAGACCTAACACCACGGGACCGGACCACAGGGGCCAGGGAGACTCGTGGGAGGTAGCAAGGTGGGCAGGCTTTTTGCCAACGAAAGGCTTGATCCCAGCGAGAAGGGCCACCCCCACCAGGAGGAGGCTGGTCAGGAAAACAGCCACAAGCAGGGGTCCTTCTAGGACCTTATATAGGAATTCCTTGGCCACAAACCCCACCGTGGGGGGAAAGCCCATCATGGAAAGGGCAGCCAAAACACCCCCCAAGGCCGTCCAAGGCATGGTCCCGCGCAAACCACCCATGTTTTCAACCTTTTTTTCTCCCGCTCCATGGTCCACCGAACCCGCCACCAGGAACAAGGCGCCCTTGTAAAGGGCATGGGCCAGTAGCACCAACACCATGGCCTTTATCGCCCCCTCCGATCCCACACCTAAGAGAAAGGTGAGGAGGCCCAAGACGCTCACCGTGGAGTAGGCGAGCACCCGCTTGATCTCCTGGGAAGTAAGGGCGGAAAAGGCCCCAAGGAGCATGGTTACACCCCCCACGGCAGTTAAAAGCCCGTGCCAGACCTCCGTACCCCCCAAGACGGGATGGAAACGGGCAAGGAGGTACACGCCCGCCTTCACCATGGTGGCGGAGTGAAGGTAGGCGCTTACGGGGGTGGGGGCCTCCATGGCGTTGGGCAACCAAAAGTGGAAGGGAAACTGGGCGGATTTGGCAAAGGCTCCAAGGGCCAAGAGGAGAAAGATGGGGAGATAATTAGGGTGCCCCGTCAGATCCTGACTGAGGAGGTCCTCCAGGCTGTAACTCCCCCCAGCCAAAGCCAAAAGGACAAAGGCCGCCAAAAGGAAAAGTCCGCCAAAAACCGTAACAAAAAGGGCCTGGAGGGCCGCCCGCCTGGCAGAGGGTCGGTGATGCTCCAGCCCCACCAGAAGGAAGGACGTGAGGCTGGTGAGTTCCCAAAAGACAAAAAGGGTGATCAGATCCCCGGCCAACACCAGCCCCAGCATGGATCCCATAAAGGCCAGGATGAACACGAAAAAGCGGTCCCGATAGGGATGGCCCTCGAGGTAGCTAGCCCCGTAGAGGAGAACAATGGCCCCAATGCCCGAGATCAGTAGGGAAAAGAGGAGGCTGAAGCCGTCCAGGTAAAAAGCGAAGGTTATCCCCAGTCCCGGCACCCAGGGCCAAGCCTCTCGTACCTGCTCCCCCGCTGAAATCTCGGGCAGGAAACCCAGGAAGTAAAGGAAGAGGCCCAGGGGAAGCAGAAAGAAAAGGTACGCCACCCCGTTCCCTAAACTGCGCATAAGGAAGGGAGCCAAAGCCCCCAACAAGAAAGGCGCTAAAGAAGCAAAAACCACGGCCTTTATTATACCTAAGGAGAAAATAGGGGCAAGGTTAGGGCAAGTTCCGGTACACAGCATAGGCGGAAAGCACCTGGGCCAGGTACTCCCGGGGCTCGTCCCTATCTTGGAAGCGGAGGAAGGCGTAGAGGTTCCCTTCCCGGGCGAGGCCCCTTAGGGTATAGCCGATGCCGCCGTTATAGGCGGTGACCGCGCAG
>NZ_CALLUR010000062.1:0-33558 GCF_938010445.1 uncultured Thermus sp. | reverse complement strand
CTAGAAGGCGCTAAGCCCCGTGGCCTCCCGCCCCAGGACCAGGGTGTGGATGTCGTGGGTGCCCTCGTAGGTGTAGACGGTTTCCAGGTTGAGCATGTGGCGGATGGCGTGGTACTCCAGGGTGATGCCGCTTCCCCCCAGGATGTCCCGGGCCAGGCGGGCGGCCTTCAGGGCCTTCATCACGTTTTGCCGCTTGGCCAGGGAAACCTGGGCCGGCGTTAGCTTCCCCTCGTCCTTAAGCCGGGCCAGGCGCCAGGCCAGGAGGAGGCCCTCCGTGTGGTCGGAGAGCATCTCCGCCAGCTTGGCCTGCACCAGCTGCTTTTGGGCCAGGGGCGTTCCGAAGGTGCTTCGGCTTTTGGCAAACTCCAGCGCTTCCGTGTACACCGCCTCCAAGGCCCCCAAAACCCCCCAGGCGATGCCGAAGCGGGCCTGGGTGAGGCAGGAGAGGGGGGCTTTAAGGCCCTCCGCCTTGGGTAGGCGCAGCTCCTCAGGCACCCGCACCTCCTCCAGCACCAGTTCGCTGGTCACCGAGGCCCGTAGGCTCATCTTGTGCGGGATCTCCCGGGCCTGGAAGCCTTTGGTGTCGGTGGGGACGAGGAAGCCCAGGACCCGCCCCTCCTGGTCCTTGGCCCAGATGAGGGCGATATGGGCCAGGTTGCCGTTGGTGATCCACATCTTGCTGCCGTTGAGCACCCAGGTGTCCCCCTCCCGGCGGGCCGTGGTGCGCATGTTGCCGTAGGGGTCGGAGCCGCCATCGGGTTCCGTGAGGCCGAAAGCCCCCACCATCTCCCCCCGGGCCAGCTGGGGCAGGAACGCCCGCTTCTGCTCCTCGCTGCCGAAGGCGTAGATGGGGTACATGACCAAGGAACTCTGCACGCTGACAAAGCTCCTAAGCCCTGAGTCCACCCGCTCCAGCTCGTAGGCGATGAGGCCGTAGGCGGCGCTGGAAACCCCTGCCCCCCCGTACTCCGGGGGCAGGGTGGGGCCTAGGAAGCCCATCTCGGCAAACCGGGGTATGAGGTGGGTGGGGAAGACCCCTTCCTCCCACCAGCCGCGGATGTAGGGCAGGGCCTCCTTTTCCAGGAAACGACGGGCGGCCTTTCCGATCTCCCTCTCCTCCGGGGTGAGGAGGTCTTCTAGGGCGTAAAAGTCCAGCATGGGGCACCTCGAGGGCGAGTCTAGCGGTACAGGGAACAAGGGACCCAAGGATTTAGCGCGCCGGGTACCGGAACCTCCTTAGTCGGGTATGACCGCAGTGGCCTCGATCTCCACCTTCGCCCTGTCGTCCAACAGCCCTTTCACCTCGACCACCGTCATGGGGGGATAGTGACGACCTATCAAGGAGCGGTAAACCTCTCCCATCGCGGGAAGGCTGGCAAGGTACTCCCTTTTGTCCGTGACAAACCAGGTGAGACGCACAAGGTGTTCGGGCCTTCCGCCCGCCTCGGCTAAAACCTCGACTATATTCCGCAGGGCTTGCCGTACCTGGTCCAAGAAGTCTTCGCTTTCAAAAACGTGCTCCCGGTTCCATCCCACCATCCCCGCTATGAACACCACCCTTCCCTGGGCCACGAGGCCGTTGGCATAGCCCTTGGGTAAGGGCCAGCCTTTGGGCTGAACCACGTAATTTTTTTTGCTCCCCATGACGACCGTCCCAAAAGAGTTAGCCAGACCTTTGGACTCGCTGCCTCAGCACGAACCTTTGTACCTTGCCGGTCGGGGTCCGAGGTAGCGTTTCAACAAACTCGACGGAGCGGGGATACTTATAGGGGGCGATGCGTCGCTTGACAAACTCCTTGAGTTCTTCTGCCAGCTCCTCTGTGGGAGCCACGCCTTGTTGAAGGACCACAAAAGCCTTCACGATCTGGCCCCGCTCCAGATCCGGCACCCCAACCACAGCGCACTCCGCCACCAAAGGGTGCAGGAGAATGGTTTCCTCCACCTCCAGGGGAGAGATGTTGTAACCCGCAGATATGATCAGGTCGTCCACACGACCGTGGTGTACATAATAACCCTCTTCGTCCAGAGAAAAGACGTCCCCGGTGATGTTCCAACCCCTCTGGACGTATCCCCTTTGGCGCTCATCCGCCAGGTAACGGCATCCCGTGGGGCCTTTGACAGCCAAGCGCCCCACCTGACCGGGGGGCAAGGGGTTCCCCTCCTCGTCCAGTACGCAAGCCAAGTATCCAGGCACGGGTTTACCAACAGCCCCAGGCTTAGCTTCCTCCTCAGTATGCGAGATGAAAATATGGAGCATCTCCGTGGAACCTATCCCGTCTATGATCTCAACCCCAAACCGTCCTCTCCAAGCGTCCCGAGTGGAAACGGGAAGAGGTTCGCCAGCTGAAACGCACTTCCGGAGGCGGAGCTTCGCCCCAAGGGAAGCCGCCTGCATGGCCATAGAGCGGTACGCCGTGGGGGAAGAAAACATCACGCTGGCGGCGAACTCAGCTGTGGCGGCCAATAAGATGTCCGGACTACCCCGCTCTAGAAGCACGCTCTGCGCCCCAATCCGCATGGGGAAGAGCACCAGACCCCCTAGGCCGTAGGTGAAGCCAATAGAGGGGCTCCCGATAAACACATCGTCGGGAGATGCCCTCAAAACATATTTGCCGAAGGTGTCGCAAATGGCCAGCCCGTCCCGGTGAAAGTGGACGCACCCTTTGGGGCTTCCCGTGGTGCCGGAAGTGAAGGCGATAAGGGCGGGGTCATCGCTGGCCGTGTCCGCATTCTCAAAGGATACCGGCTTCCCCCGCATCAGCCTTTCCAGCTCGGCCCAGCCTACGACCCTCTGGAGCGTGGGACACACGGGCTTTATCTCTTCCACTTCCCGCATGAGGTTGTCGTCACACAGGGCATGGGAAATGGAGGCCTTGTTAATGATTTCAGTCAGCTCTTTAGCCCTAAGCAAGGGTACAGTGGTCACCACCACCCCCCCCGCCTTAAGCACCCCAAACCAGGCTGCCACCAGCATGGGCTGATTAGGTGCCCGCAGGAGCACCCGGTTACCCGGCACCAACCCCAGGTCCTCCCTCAGAACATGCGCTATGCGGTTGGCCTGCTCCAGCAATTCACCGTAGCGCCAGACTAAGGAGGGCGAGCGCAGGCAAGGCCTATCGGCGTGTGCCTCGGCTGCCCTGTCCAGGAGCTCCACCGCGAGGTTCAGGCGGTCGGGATAGTGCAACTCCGGCAAAAGGAATACGAGCTCCGGCCACTCGGACACGGGCGGTAGGTGATCGCGTACAAACGTGTCAACATGCCCCGTACCAGCCATAACCACCCCCCTCGCCACGCCGCCGGGGCTTCTCCGGTCCGCCTACCCAGCTACCAGCTACCGGTTTTTCCTTCACTGTACACCTCCCTTTGCCCCCATCCTGAGAAGCTCGCGCGCTACGATCAAGTACTGTATTTCTGTAGCCCCTTCGTAGATGCGCAAGGGACGGATCTCCCGATAGAGCGACTCCACCACCTCCCCACGCCGTACGCCGAGTCCCCCCCACAGCTGTACCGCGGCGTCGATCACCTGTTGCGCAAACTCCGTGGCTGCCAGCTTGGCCATGGCCGCCTCCTTGGTAACCTGCCCTCCCCTATCCCTCAACCAGGCGGCCCGGTACGTAAGCAGGGCCGCCGCATCGATCAGCGTGGCCATCTGGGCTAACTTGACCCGGGTCAGCTGGAAATCCATGAGAGGCTGGCCGAACAGCATCCGGGAGGCCGAGCGATCCAGGGACTCATCCAACGCTCGCCTAGCGAAGCCCACCGCCGCCGCGGCCACCGAGATGCGAAAGGTATCCAGTGTTTTCATGGCGATCTCGAAGCCTTGCCCCTCTTCACCCAGCAGCTGGCCTTGCGGGATGTGGCAGTCCTCAAAGGTAAGGGTGGCTAAGGGGTGGGGTGCGATCACCTCCAACCTTTCCTTGACAAGGAGACCCTTGGTGGAGGCATCGACCACCACCGCAGAGATACCCTTACGGCCCGTGGTACCAGGATGGCGTGCGAACACCACGTAGTAATCAGCCAGCCCACCATTAGAAACCCAGGTCTTACACCCATTTAGAACATACCCGTCCTTAACCCGGCGAATTTCCGTACGCAGGCCACCCACGTCCGAACCTGCCTCCGGCTCCGAGAGGGCGAAGGCGGGAACCCTATCGCCCCTCGCCACCGGGACCAGGTATCGTTCCTTCTGTTCACTATTCCCGTAAAGGCTAATAGGTCCGGAGCCCAGCCCTTGCATGGCGAAGGAGAAATCCGCAATCCCCTGGTGGTAGGCCAGCACCTCCCGTACGAGGCTGACAGACCGCGCGTCTATCCCCTCGTGGGCTCCTCCGAAGGAAGTGCCCCCGACCGCGTACCGGAGCAGGCCGCTTTCTCCTAGGGAGCGCACCAGGGAGCGGCAGACGCTGTCCAGTTCCCCGCCCTCCGCATCCACGGGGAGGTTTTTTTGGGCCCAACACACCGCCCTTTCCACCAGTAGGCGGTGCTCGGCATGGAAAAACGGCCAATCAAGGTGAGCTAAGTCCATCTAGTCCCCTTCAAACACGGGTTTCTCTTTGGTCACGAACGCCTCGTACGCCCGACGGAAGTCCTTTGTGGACATGCAGATGGCCTGGGCTTGCGCCTCCGCCTCTATGGCCACATCCAGCGCCATGTTCCATTCCTGGTACAGCATACGCTTGGTCATAGCCAAGGCAAAGGTAGGGCCGTGGGAAAGCTCACGGGCGAAGCCCTGGGCCCTTTCTAGGAGCTCCTCGGGTTCGCAGAGTTCATTGAAGAATCCCCAGGAGAACGCCTCCTCACCCCCCATGAACCTCCCCGTAAGAAGAAGCTCAGCGGCCCGCCCCAGGCCCACTATCCGCGGGAGGATGGCCGAAGCCCCCATGTCGCACCCAGCCAGGCCCACCCTGGTGAAGAGAAAGGCCACCCTGCTTCGCGTCGTCCCCAGACGGTAGTCGGAAGCCGCTGCCAGCGCGGCCCCAGCCCCGACGCATACTCCATCCACCGCGCTCACGATCACCTGGGGACACTGGAGCATCCCCCGTATGACCTCTCCCGTTAGGCGGGTGAAGGCCAGCAGTTGATCCATGGACATCTGGGTCAGGGGACCGATAATTTCGTGCACGTCCCCCCCAGAGGAAAAGTTACCCTCGGCACCAAATAGCACCACGGCTCGGACATCCGTGGCGTAAGGCAGCATACGAAACAATCGTGAAAGCTCCTGGTAAGTGTCGAACGTAAGCGCGTTTTTACGCTCTGGGCGCCTCAGGACCAAGGTGGCCACCCGGTCGGACACGCTCCAGGAGACATGCTGGGGCGTGTAATCCGCCATTTTGAGCTTAGGGCCTATACCCTCCATAATCTCCCCTTCTCGACTAAAGAGCGCTTCAGCTTGCCCAGAAGATCGTACAGGGCCTGCTTGTCCTCCCGAGACAATCCTTCAAAAAGCTCGGTAATCCAAACCTCATGGACTTGAGCCATCTCGCGAAACACTTCCCTTCCCTGGGGGGTGAGCTCCACCAGATAGGCCCGTCGATCGCTAGGATCCGCAACCCGCCTTACCATCCCTTCGGCCTCTAAGCTATCCGTTAGGCCGGTTACATTCCCCGAGGACACCATCAACCGCTTGGATAGCTCGCTCATCCGAAGACCCTTCGGAGCTCTCTCCAATTGGGCCATCAGGTCGAACCTCGCCAACGTGGTACCGAATTTCCCACGCAGGCGCCTGCGGATCTCACCTGAAATCAGGTTGGTGCAACTGAGCAGACGCAGCCACAACTTGAGAGCCTGGTGATCCTCGTCCGTCACACGGGTCTCCAAGTCTGTTGCCGCTGACGAAAGCCCTTTACTCGCCATCGCTACACCTCCCCACCGGAAATAGATAGGGCATGGCCATTGATCGCCTCCGAGGCGGGTCCGCAAAGGAACAGAACAGCCTGGGCTACCTCCTCGGGGGTGACAAAGCGCCCCTGGGGGTTATACTTTGCGAACTCCGCGCGGACTTCCTCCTCGCTGCGTCCCGTTCTGCCAGCCACCTTGGCAATGCTCTCTTGGAGCAAGCGCGTTTCCGTAAAACTAGGACAAATTGCGTTCACCGTGATGTTGCTCCGAGCGAATTCCAAGGCCAACGCCTTCGTGAAGCCCACAAGTCCGTGCTTTGCCGCCACATAGGCAGAAGCGTAGGGGTACGCCTTCAACCCTGCTGTGCTGGCGATGTTCACGATGCGGCCCCAGCCTGCCTCCAACATGCTGGGAATGGCAGCCCGCGAGCACAGGAAAGCGCTAGTCAAGTTAACGCCCATCAGACGGTTCCAAACCTCCAGTGAGGTTTTCAAAAAAGGCTCCGTCACCGCGGCACCAGCTGCGTTAACCAAAATGTGCACCAAGCCCCGGGTGCGGAGGATGTGTTGGAAGGCTGAGTTTACCTCCTCCGGCACGGTTACGTCGCAAAGCACCAGGGAGGCACTGCCGCCAAGCCCAGCGGCGATTCTCTCCAACGCTTCTAGGTTACGCCCAAGGAGGGTAACCCTTGCGCCAGCTGCAGATAGCGCTCGGGCTGCAGCCGAGCCTATTCCCCCACTCCCCCCTGTTACGATGGCATGTTTCTCCTCTAGCCACCTCATACGCTTTGGATGAGATCCTCCTTCCGCATCAGGTCCTCGCTCCGCTCCTTAGCGGCTTTCAGCAAGCGCACTGCCTGCCTCTTCCCCTCGAGGTACTGCCTGGGCCATGTGGCCTCTAAATAGCCCAAGCGGATGCTCTCCTTTAGGGTCCAGGCTACATCCACCAAGTGGGGCCGAGCCAAGGCACAAAGGTCTGCCCTTCCGGAAGCCACGATGGTGTTGACATGGTCAGCATCGAAGATGTTCCCCGCCACGATGGTGGGGATGCCCACCTCGTTGCGAATGCGGTCAGAAAACGGCAGATTAAACATTCTGCCGAAAACGGGCTTCGCGTACCTTACAGTCTGTCCCGAGGAGACGCTGATGACATCGCAACCTGCCTCCTTAAAGCGCTTCGCGACCTCCACGGCATCGTCAGGTGTGATGCCTCCGGGAGCCCAATCATGGGCGGAGATCCTAACGGACATGGGGAGATGAGCAGGCCATACCGCGCGCAGCGCACGGAAGACTTCCAAGGGAAAACGAAGCCGGCTATCGAGATCACCTCCGTACTCATCCGTACGGCGGTTGGTGAGCGGACTGATAAAGGCCGCCAAAAGGTATCCATGGGCACAATGGAGCTCAAGCCAATCGAACCCCGCCTCAATCGCCCAGAGAGCCGCCTGCACAAAGGACTGCTTCACCCGCTCCATGTCCTCCTTGGTCATCTCCCTGGGTACCTGGCTGTTTGGGCCCCAAGGAACTGGGGAAGGAGCTATGATTTCCCAGTTCCCCTCGGGCAGCGGTTCGTGGATGTGCTCCCAGCCCACTTGAGTGGAACCCTTTGGCCCTGAATGGCCAAGCTGTAACGCAACTTTCGCGTCGGTGTATCGGTGTATGAAGTCCACAATCCGCTTGTAGGCCCGCATGTGGGCCTCGCTGTAAAGTCCGGCGCAACCCGGTGAGATACGCCCCTCCGGGGAGGGAGCGGTCATCTCTGTAAAAACAAGGCTGGCGCCGCCCAGGGCCCGCGCTCCTAGATGCACCAGATGAAAGTCATTTACTTCTCCGTCCTGGGCGGAATACATGGCCATTGGCGCCACGACAATGCGGTTTTTCAGGATTACGTCCCTTACACGAAACGGTAGAAACATGGGGGGAATAGGTTTTCGGCCAAGGCCCGAGCGTTCGGCCAGCCAGCCCTCGTACTCCCTTACATACCTCTGGTCCCGGAGGGCCAGGTCGCTGTGAAACAGGCGCTGTGACCTCGTGATTAAACTGTAGGCAAACTGCTCTGGCTCCAAATGGGCATAGCGACGAACGTTTTCAAACCAATCGGCGGAGTTCCGGGCAGCCTTTTGAAGTCGGAGCACTGCTAGTTGTCGGGCTTGTTGGTACCCTTCAAGGATTTCGCGTAAGCGGGTTGTCTCGCCTTCCGCCTGGACAAACGCATTGGCCAACTCGATGGCATCCTCCATGGCCAGTTTAGTGCCGCTGCCTATGGAGAAGTGAGCCGTGTGGGCGGCATCCCCCATCAAGACCACTGGAATCTCACCGTTCCAGTGCACCCAACGCTCACACAACACTCTGGGAAAGCGAATCCAGGTTGCTGACCCCCTGAGATGGCGGGCGTTGGACAGGAGCCTTGCACCATCCAGGTGGGCAGCAAACAACTCTTCGCAGAAGCGAATGCTCTCCTCCTGGTTCATGCTCTCCAATCCACTCTTCGACCAAGCCTCCTCCGTGGTCTCCACGATGAATGTGGCGGTATCCTCATCAAATTGGTAAACGTGGGCTTGGTACCAGCCCCACGGGGTCTCCTCGAATATAAATGTGAAGGCGGGAAACGACTTCTTCACACCCAGCCACACATATCTATTCCTGCCCAGTTCAATACTTGGACGGAATGACTCCCGATACTTTTCGCGAATACGACTGTTAATGCCATCCGAGGCAACCACCAAGTCGAAGCCATGTTCCCTCACCAAAGCCTCGTCATCCTCTACCTTCTGCCCGAAAAGCAACCTGACCCCGAGGCTAGAACAACGGTCCTGAAGAATTTTCAGCAGCTTGACACGGCTAATTCCGGCAAACCCATGGCCTCCGGAACGAATCACACGCCCCCTAAAGCGTACCTCTATTTCATCCCAGTGGCGGAAACTCTCCTTGATACGCGTGTACGTCGGAAAATCCGCATCGGCCAAGTTGCCGAGGGTTTGGTCGGAAAAAACCACTCCCCAGCCGTACGTGTCATCAGGCCGATTTCGCTCAAACACGATGACCTCAAAATCTGGGAAGTGCTTTTTGATGAGTAAAGCGAAGAAGAGACCTGCCGGTCCGCCCCCAACACATGCTATTTTCACGCCTTACACCCCCCTTGCACCACACCCCCGAGGCAAATGCTTCACATATCAACCTTCCACTACTAAACTATCACAGCGACCAGCGGCCTGTCAATCCCCTCACCTGACCTTCCCCCATAGGTTCAGACACCTCCAAGGACCAACCTTCTGAAGGACTCCAGGACCCCGCCCAGCAGCTGCCGTAGCACCTGGCGACTCAGCCGGACCGTCTTCTTGAGGAGGATGAAGAGGCCGGAGGGGAGAGGCCATCGCTTCCCTCCCGACCCCGGCTTTTTTTCCTTCCCCACCCTGGGACCCACCCAGCTGGGGACCGTACACCAGGTCCCGCAGACCCTCCCCCACCAGAAGCCCAAGGGCCTACGCCAGCAAAACCATGGCCACCCTCCTCTCCATGTTCTCCTGCTTCCTGTTCAGGATCTTCCCCCATCCCCTTCCGCCACTCCCCCGCCACGTTCACCCGCACCCTCCGCCGGTAACGCAAGCCCCTGTAACTCCTCCGCTCCCCCGGCCGTATCCCTTACGTCCTCTCCTTCCCCTCCTCCCCAAGGAAGGCGGGCTACCGGGAGGTCTCGAGACGCACCCCAAAGGGCATCCCCGCCTCCTGAAGGCTCGCCAAAGGCTCCCCATGGCTAAACTCCCGGTCCATCCCCAAAGGCCTATCCCCCACCAGCTCCTCCACCTCCCCCAAGGCCCGCCGGTGCTCCAGGTTCCGGCAACTCCCCCAGCGGCTGAGGGTTTGGGAGGAATAGGTCACAAAGGAAAAGGGGATGGCCCGGCCACGGTAAGGGGTGGCCGACAGCCAAAGCCAGAAGCCCCGGGTCTTGCCATCCCGCAGCCGGTCCACGCGGTCCGTCCGCCGGGCCTGGGAATCCCCGTCACCTCCACCAGAACCGAGGGGGTTTCCTCGGGGTAGGGCCGCCACAGGGACGGGGGTCCACCTGGGCCCAAAGGCCCCATAGCCGGCCCGGGGATTCCCAGGCATCCCCTTGGCAGTCTCCGGGATCCGCGGGGAACGGGCTCCTAGGATGGCCTTCAGGATAGGGGCGGCCCGGTCTACCCAATCCTCCTGGTCAGGCGGATACTCCGTAGACCGCCCCACCTGGGAAAGCACCTCCTGAACCCTGACCCTCCCTCCTGGATAAACGCCCCCAGGGTACACCAGGGGGATGGCTGAAGTTGGGGGGAAGGTCAGACTTCGGGATTAGACCCTGGCCTCTTTCCCCTCAGGTCCTATCCCTTAAGGGTAGAATAACCATATGCCCCAAGGATTTCTGGTGCGCGGCGGGTGCCGGTTTATCGGGTACATCTTGGTGGGTATGATCCCGGGGTACGGCACGGTCCTGGCCCAAACCCTCTTAGAAGCCACCACCGTGGTGGCCCTAGCCTCCAGCCTGGACCCCGCCGTGCGCCTGCCCACGGGGAGCTATAAGGCCAAAAGCCCCGAGCCCCTCCTCCTTCGCTTCCCCGAGGCCAAGGGGTACGCCCTCGAGGCCTTCGTGGCCAAAGGGATCGCCAGCAGGCTCCATGCAGCCTTCGTGCAGCAGGTGCTCACCAGCTTCGCCGCCGCGGGCTACTTCGTGGAACGGCAGGAGGAAAAAACCGTGGACGGGGAGGTGCGCAGCCTGTACCTGCTTAAGGACAGCCTGGGCCGGTCCGCCATCCTCCTGGTGGTGCGCAAGGGGGAGGAGCTGGTCTACGGCTTTGGGAAAAAGCGCTAAGGCCCGGGAACGCCCCCGCCATCCCCCCTTCCTAACGCCATTCCTCCCCCACGATGGCTCCGTCCTCCAGGCGTACGATCCGCTTCACATGCTCCAAAAGCCTGGGGTCGTGGGTGGAGAAGAGAAAGGTCACCCCCTGCTCCCGGTTCAGGGCCTTCATGCGCTCAATCAAGGCCAGGCCATTTTTGGAATCCAGGTTGGCCGTGGGCTCGTCGGCCAAGATGAGGAGGGGCTCGGCGGCCAAGGCCCGGGCCACCGCCACCCGCTGCTGCTCTCCTCCCGAAAGCTGGCGGGGAAAGCGGCCCGCCTTCTCCTTCAGGCCTAAAGCCTCCAAGGCCGCAAGGGCCCTCCTCTCCCGCTCGGCCTTGGGGACACCCCTAAACTCCAGAATCAAGGCGGCGTTCTCCAAGGCGGTGAGGACGGGAAGCAGGTTGTAGGCCTGGAATACCAGGCCGATCCTCTCCAGGCGCACCCGGGCCCGCTCACTCCGGGACAGCCGGGAAAGCCATACCCCCCCTACCCAGACCTCCCCTTCCGTGGGCAGGTCCAGGCCCGCCAGGAGATGGAGAAGGGTGCTTTTCCCGCTACCCGAAGGCCCCACCAAGGCGGTGAACTCCCCCGCCTCCACCGTCAGGTCCACCCCCCTAAGGGCCACGGTTTCCACCCCGTCGCCCCGGTACACCTTCCGCACCCTATTAGCCTCAATGATGGGCATACTTTCCTCCTAGGGAACGTAACGCATGGCCTCCACCGGCTCGAGCCTCGAGGCCACATACCCCGGCCATAAGGCCGCCAATAGAGCTACCCCCACCGCATAGCCCAGGGTAAGGAGCACCTCCTTCACCCCCAGCCGGCCGTAGAGCACCTCCGGCAGGCCGAACTCCCGGTACTGTTCCAGCATCCACTGGGGCAAGGGCAGGCGGAAGCCATCGGCCAGCTCCAAATGCACGAGTAGCCCCGCCCCCATACCCAGCAAGGCCGCCACCCCCACCAAAAGGAAACTCTCCCAGAAAACCAGGCCCAAAATCCGCCACCCGCTAAGGCCCAAGCCCGCCAATAGACCAAACTCCCGCACCCTTTCCACCAGGGAAAGGTAAAGGGCATTGAGGAGGATCAGCCCTGCCAGAACAAAGAAGATGCCCACGTAAATGGCCATGATGGTGTCGTATAAGGGGAGCAAGGCGGCGTAGACGGGGTTAGCCTCAAGCCACGTTTCCACCTTCAGCCCCTGCAAGTGGGGAGCCAGGGCCGTCTTAACTTCCTCCAGAGCCTTTAGATCGTAAAGCCCAAGCCCAGGAAGCCGAATCTCCAACCGGCTCACCCGGCCTGGGGCCAGAAGAGCCTGGGCATCCTCCAGGGGAACCATAAGGGTCTGGGCCTCGAGGTGGGTCTCCGGAAAATCCAAAAACCCCACCACGCGGAAGGCATACACCCCAAGACCAAACCCCCCGGGGGCGTAGACCACCACCTCATCACCTAAGCCCACCTGGAGAGCCTGGGCCAAAGCCTCCCCCAAGAGGGCTTCTCCTGGGGCTCGAGGGAGGCCCCCCTCCTTCAGAAGACCCTGCTGCCGGGCCAGGCCCCGGGGTTCCATACCCGTGATCACCACCGTACGGTTCCGCCCCCCGACGATGGCCAAGCCTCCTCCCTCCAACACCCCTTCCACTTCGGCTCCCGGGGGTAAGGGCAAGGAAGGAGGCAGGAAGGTAAGGCTCTCAAAGTCCGTTTTGTCCTCATAATCCTCCACCCGGACCAACAAATGCCCGGTCCTTTCCAAAAGAAGGCGGTAAAATGCGTCAAAAGCCCCAGCGTAAACGGAGAGGAAAAGCAAGGACAGAAAGACCACCAAAGCCACCACCCCACCCGTAACCAAACTGCGCCCTGGGGTTCTGAGGAGGTTGCGCCAGGCGAGCCGCAGCATCCTAACACCCCCTTTCCAGGTACAGAGGATTAAAACACCGCTCTGGCACGGCCCCCACCTGGATCTCTGCGATCCGCAAGAGGGTACGGTGACCAGGCCGCTTGAGGTCCCTCAGCTCCATCTCCCGGGGAAGGTAGGCCCCGTTCAGACCCTGGTAACCGGCAAGCCTAAGTTCCCGCACCGCCTGGCCTCGCTGGTCGTAATAGAGGATGCGCTCAATCAAACCCTCCTTTAAGTGCACCTCCACCTTCCCGTAGGGGGTAGGGGCTGCGGGTTTGGGCGTCAGCACCAAAATTCCTTGGGTTTCGGCCACCTGGAAAAACTCCTCCAGATCCCGGCCCATGAGGTCCTGAAAGGTGAGGTCCGAACCTAAAAACCGCTCCCCCCGGCCCGCAGGGGGCAGGCGCAGGGTGCGACCCAACCTGGGATCGTAAAGGTAGAGGTCCTCCCCCAAGAAAAGAAAGGCCTGGCCCGCTTCGTTCCCGGGCTCCAGGACCCGGAGATGGGTTCTCTTGCCATCGGTGTAAACCCTGAGCCGGTAGGTGCGCACGAACTCTAGCCGCTCCACCTGGAGCTCATACACCCCCTGGTGGGCCGGCCCCCGCAGCCGGTCCAGGGCTATCCGGAGTTTCTCCAGCGGGGTTTGGGCCGAGGCTAGGGCTAAAAGAACCGGGAGGTAGAAGAGCATCCCCTTCATCTCATTCCCCCTTGACGTAGTGGGAAGGCTCGAGGCCAAGCAGCAACCTTCCGGGAAAGAGAAGGGCCAGCAGAGCGGAAAGGGCCACCACCAAGCTGGCGTAAAGACCGTAAACGGGCCTAAAGGCGGTATAAAGGTGCTCGGAAAGCCCGGCTTCAGGTAAAAGCTCCACCGACAGGCGCATCAGGGGACCGAACACATCATGGGTGGAGGTGTACCAAAGGAGGCCGTAACCCAACACAAGCCCAGCCACTAGGCCAACGCCGCTGGCCAAGGCCGCCTCCAAGGCCACCTGGGCCGCCAGGCGGGCCGGGGCGAGCCCTAGGCTCTCCACCACCGCAAACTCCCTCAGCCTCTCCCGCACGCTCACATAGACGGTGCTCACCACCGCCACCGCGGCCAGCAACATGAAAAGGCCCATAAGGGGAAGGTAGACCAGGCGGCTTCCTTCATAGTCGGCCCGGATGGGGCCCATGAGATCCCAGACCCCCTTGGCCCTAAGGCCTAGGGGAAGGTTCTGGTTGAGCTCCTGGGCCACCGAGGCCTCCTGCCCCCTGGGCACCTTTACCGCCACGTGGGTGGCCAGTATCCCCCTTCCGGAAAGCCTCCTGGCATCCTCCAGGTGCACATAGACCCCAGCAAAGTCCACGTTCCCCACCCCCGCCTGGACCAGGCCCACCACCTCGAGCCCCAAGGCCCCCTGGCCGGTTTCCACCACCAGCCTTTCCCCAAGCCGCACATCCAGCCTCTGGGCCAAGCGGTACCCCAGGACCACCTCCCCCGAACGGCTAAGCCAGCGGCCCTCCTTCACCTTGAAAGGCACGCGGGAAAGCGCCCTCTCCCCTTCCGGATCCACTCCCTGGACCACCCCACCCTGCACACGGTAGGGAGAGCGCAAAAGGGCATACAGGGAAAGCCGGGGACTCTGGGCCTGGATGAGGGGGTGGGCCAGGGTGGGCAGAACCTCAAGACCATGCTCCGGATCGGGGTCTTCCCACCAGCCAGCCTTGGCCACCACCACCGGAGCCTGCACGTACTGGGCATAGGCCTCCACCAAGCTTTCCCCGTACCCGTCCAATAATCCGTACAGAAAAAGAACGGCCACGGTTACATACACCACCACCAAGGACAACAGGGCCGTGCGCCGCTTTTGCCGAAGCACATTCCGCCAGGCCAACTTAAGAAGGCTCATGCCTCCTCCGAAAACTTCTCCAAAAGCTTGGGGAGCTCCCGCTCAAAGAAGGCATAAAGCGCCCGCATCTCCCTAAGCCTTTCCCCTTTGGCCTTCCCCACCAGGGCCAGGCCCTTTTCCGCCTGTTGCCGGTAAAGGGATAGGGTCTTGGCCTTCTCCAAAAGAAGCCGCCTCCAAGCCCCAGGGCGCACGGCGTAGCGGTCGGCGCGCTCCCCAGGGCGGCGTAGGCGCTCCACCAGCTGCAGCCGGGTGAGGAGGTTGAGGGCTGGGCTTAAGGCACCCTTGCTGGCGGCAAGGGCCTCGGCCATCTCCTTGGCGGTTTGTTCCGCGGGCTCGGCCACCAGGAGAAAGGCCAGAACCCGCCCCGCCATCCGGGGAAGGCCCGCCGCCTCAAAGAGTAGGGCCGTCTCTTCCACCCATTGTTTTAGGGAGGGGTCCATAGAACCAGGATAGGCGGGTTCCGTAAGTTTTGTCAATACTAAACTTCACGAATCCTTTCCTTAGGCCCCCGGGCCTGGGGGCAGCCGCCTCGAGGCGGATTTTGTCTGGGCCCCGTGGAGGGGGTATGTGCGTTATTTCACGATTACACTAGCTTGTGCTAATCTTCTCCTCTCCCCGACCCACCCCTAAAGCTCCGCCAGGTCCACCCGCTCCAAAACCGGCAAGGCCCTAAGCGCCTCCAACACCTCCAAAGCGGGTTTCTGGTCCACGGTGAGGACAAAAAGGGCCCTTCCCCCCGGCACGTCCCGGCCCAGCTGCATCCCGGCGATGTTCACCCCCGCCTCCCCCAGAAGGGTTCCCACCTGGCCCACCACCCCGGGCCGGTCGTAGTTCACGCAGACCAGCATGTACCCCTCGGGTACCACCTCCAGGGCATAGTCATCTATACCCACCAGCCTGGGCCGGCCCGCCATCACCACCCCCCGGGCCCGGCGCTCCTCTTGGTCTGTGGAGAGGCGCACCTCCAAAAGCCTCGTGTACTCTCCCGCCTGCTCCTCCTTGCGGGTGATGAGGCGGATGCCCCGGTCCTTAAGAAGGGGCCTTGCGGAAACCAGGTTCACCATCTCCTCCCCCAAGACCCGGGAAAGGAAGCCCTTGGCCACGGCGCTGGCGATGGGTTCAGGGTCCTTCTCAAACTGGCCCAGGAAGCTCACCTCTAAGACCTCGGGCCGGCCCCGGGTGATCTGGGCGAGGAGCTTGCCCAGAGCCTCCCCCAGGGGTAGGAAGCCCCTTAGGGCCTGGAGGGCCTCGGGGTCAAACCCCGTGTTCAAGGCGTAGGAAAGATCCCCCTCCAGGGTGCGCACCACCCGTTCCAAGACCGCCTCCCCCACCCGGTCCTGGGCTTCTATGGTGTTGGCCCCCAGATGGGCGGTGAGGACCACCCGGGGATGCCCTAGCAGGGGGTGGTCCTTGGGGGGAGGCTCCTCCGCAAACACGTCCAAACCGGCGGCGAAGAGGTGGCCCTCCTCCAGTACCTCCAAAAGGGCCTTCTCGTCCACGATCCCTCCCCGGGCGGCGTTCACCACCACCGCATTCCGGGGCAGGAGGTAAAGCTCCCGCCGGCCGATCATCCCCCGGGTCTCCTCGGTTAGGGGCGCATGGACGGTGAGGAAGTGGCTTTGCCGGAGGAGGTCGGCAAGGTCCTCCAAAAGTTCCACCCCCAGGCTTTCCGCCCGGGTGCGGGGGATATAGGGGTCGTAGGCCAGAACCCGCATCTCAAAGCCCTTGGCGAAGCGGGCCACCTGGCCTCCAATCCGCCCTAGGCCGATGATGCCCAGGGTCTTGCCCTTAAGCTCCAAGCCCAAAAACTTCCGGTCCCACTCCCCGGCGCGGATCTTGCGGTCGGAAAGGGCAATGCCCCGGGCCGCCGCCAGGAGGAGGCCAAAGGCCAGCTCCGCCGCCGAGCGGGTGTTGGCCTCGGGAACGTTCACCACCAGGATGCCCAGGCGGCTTGCCGCCTCGAGGTCCACGTTATCCACCCCCACCCCGCCCCGGCCCACCACCTTAAGGCGTTTCCCCCGCTTTAGAAGTTCGGCGTCCACCTGGGTCCGGCTGCGGGTGATGAGGGCATCGTAGGCGGGGATGATCTCCAGAAGCTCCTCCCGCCCAATCCCTGGACGATAGTCCAAGAGCACTCCCGGGTACTTCGTATCCCCAAGCCGCATGTCGTCGGAAACCAGAACCCGCCACATATACCCTTGACCCTAGCAGAAACCCACCGCTAGGGCAATAATCCCCCTGCATCCCAGGGCCCACCCGTGGTATCCTGTCCAGGACCAAGAGGAGGAGGTATGAAGGTAGCCCTGGTCACCGACTCCACCGCCGACCTACCCAAGCCCCTACGGGAGGGCCTGGGGGTGCGGGTGGTGCCCCTTTACGTGAACCTGGGAGGGCGCATCTACAAGGACTGGGAGGAGATCTCTCCCGCGGAGATCTTCCAAAAGGTCCGGGAAGGTACCGCCTTTCCCACCACCAGCCAGCCTTCCCCCGAGGACTTCCAGCGCACCTACCAGGAAGCCCTGATGGCGGCCGACCACGTGCTTTCCCTCCACATCTCCGCCAAGCTTTCGGGCACGGTCCAGTCGGCGACGCTGGCGGCGCAAGACTTTCCCGGCCGCATCACCGTCTTTGATAGCCAAGCCGCCTCCTTGGGGATCGGCATGATGGTGCTCCGGGCCCACGAGCTACTTTCCCAAGGCCACACCCTGGAGGAGGTGCTTTCGGAGCTAGACCGCATCCGCAAGGACCACTTCGTGCGCTTCAGCGTGGCCACCTTGGAGTTTTTGAAGCGGGGCGGCCGCATCGGCGGGGCCCAGGCCTTCTTGGGCACCCTTCTGGGCATCAAGCCGATTCTGACCCTCAAAGAGGGCCGGGTGGAACCAGCAGGCCGGGCCCGGGGGGAAAGGAAGGCCCGGGAGGAGATCCTTAGGGACTTCCAAACCTGGGCCCAGGGAAGGAAGCGCATCCGAGCCTTCTTCCTCTTTAGTGCCGAGGAGAACGCGGTCAAGGAGCTAAAGGAGATGGTCCTTTCCTCAGGCCTTCCCGTGGAGGAGGCCCTGGTGAGCGAACTGGGGGCGGTGATCGCCAGCCACACCGGCCCCGGCACCTACGGGTTTTATGCCTACAGCCTCTAACGTGGCCTTCGTGGCCGACTCCACCCTGGGCCTAAGCCCCGAGGAAGCCCTGAGCCGGGGCATCCATGTGGTGCCCCAGCAGGTGATCTGGAAGGATAAAACCCTCCGCGACCAGCTGGAGATCACCGACGAGGAGGTTCTGGACCTCTTGCGGCAAGGCGAGCGGCTTTCCACCAGCCAAGTGGCCCCCGAGGACCTGCGCACCACCTACAAAACCCTTTTGCAAAGCCACGAACGGGTGCTCTCGGTCCATGTTTCCGGGCACCTTTCCGGCACCGTGGCCACCGCCATGGCGGTGGCCCGGGAGTTTGGGGAACGGGTCAAGGTGCTGGACTCCTGGTCCTTGAACGGAGGCCTCCTGCTGCTCCTGGAGGAGGCCAGGAGGCTTTTGGGAAAGGGCCTGGCCTGGGAACGCCTCGAGGAAACCCTGGCCCCCTACCGGGAAAGGCTTCGGGGCTATGTCCTTCCCCAGACCCTCACCTATCTGCACCGCTCGGGGCGCATATCGGGCCTGCAAAGGTTCGTGGGGGGGCTTCTGCAAATCCTGCCGGTCCTCGAGGTAAAGGGAGGCCGGGTCTTCCCGGCCTCCCGGGTGCGGGGGTTCAAAGAAGGGCTTCGCAAGGTGGCCGAGCTTTTCCGCCGGGATTTTCCCCAGGGGGGGCTTACCTACCTGGCCCATGCGGGCAACCCCGAAGGCGCCAAAGCCTTGGGCGAAGTCCTGAAGGCAGAAGGGGTGGAGGTCTTGGGTACGTTAAAGGCGGGGGCGGCGGTGAGCGTCCACGCTGGCCCTGGCACCGTGGCCCTCTTCGCCGGGCCCAGGCCTTAGGGGGGTAAGAGCATGCGAGCGGTCATCCAACGGGTCACGGAAGCCTTTGTGGAGGTGGATGGCGAAGAGGTGGGGAGGATCGGGCTAGGGCTCCTGGTCCTCCTGGGGGTGGGGCAAGGGGACACCGTGGAGGATGCCCAGTACCTGGCCCGCAAGATTGTAAACCTGCGCATCTTCCCGGATGAGGCGGGCAAGATGAACCTTTCCCTGAAGGAGGTGGGGGGTGAAGCGCTTCTGGTGAGCCAGTTCACCCTCTACGCCGAAACCCGCAAGGGCAACCGCCCCTCCTTCGTCAAGGCCGCACCCCCAGACGTGGGAAGAAGGCTCTATGAAGCCGCCATAGAAGCCTTCCTGGAACAGGGAGTGCACGTGGAAACCGGCGTCTATGGGGCCCACATGCGGGTCCACTTGGTGAACGACGGCCCGGTAACCCTCATCCTGGACTCAGAGGTCAGGCCCCGTTAATGGGCTTTGGTACTCCAAAAAAGTATCCCTGAGCATGCCGGTAGCCCAGGCGCAGCAACCAGTCCCGCTGCGCCTCGGTCTCTACCCCTTCGGCCACCACGGACAGCCCCAACTCCTCGGCTAAGCTCAAGGCGGCCCGTAACACGGCATGAGCCTTGGGGTTCTTCCCAAGTCCGGCTACGAAGGCCCGATCCACCTTAACCATGGCGAAAGGATGCTGAAGCAGGGCATTAAGGGAAGCGTACCCCTGGCCAAAGTCGTCTAGAACCAACCCAAACCCCATCTCCCTAAGGGTCCGTAGCACCTCCTCTACCCCCTGGGCCAGGGCATACTCGGTGATCTCAAATCGCACCCCATTGCCCCGAAGTCGGGAAACCGCCTCTAGCAACCGGGGGTCGCTTAGGGTCTGGGGGGAAACGTTCACGTGCCAAATGTACTTGCTGGGCAACCTTTCTGCCAGGCGGAGCACGTAAAGGTCCAGCTCCCGGATCAGCCCCGTTTCCTCCGCCAAGGGGATGAAGGCCGCCGCAGGCCAAAAGCCGCCTTCCTTGGGCCAGCGGACAAGTACCTCGCTAGCTACAGGCTCGAGGGTAGCAAGGTCTACGATGGGCTGGCCGAAAAGAACCAAGCGTCCTTCCCGCAAAGCATCCTCGAGGGAGGCCAAAAGCTCCACGCGCTTCAGGTAGATGTCCTCCAGTTCCTGGTTGAAGTAGGCAATGCCCTGCCCTCCCTTGGCCTGGTTCAGGGCCAGGTCAGCACGCCGCAGCAACTCGCTTAGTTCTTGGCCGTCATCCGGATACACCGCTACTCCCACCGAAACCCCCAGGGCATCCTTGGCCACGGGTTCTGGCGCCGAGGCCTGCAGAGCCTGGTTTAAACTCTGAAAAAAAACAAAGATCTTGTCAGGCCCCCAAGGGAGGAGGAAGAGGAACTCGTCGTCACCAAGGCGGTACAAGCGACCTCCTTTGGGCAGAAGCTCCTGCCAAGCCCGGGCCACAGCTACAAGAAGGGTATCCCCCACCTCTCGACCGTAGGTCCGGTTCACATCGGCAAACCTATCCAGGTCCGCCAACACGAAACTCACCTTCTCCGCCTGTCCCTTCCATTCCTCCTCCAAGAGCGCCCGGTTAGGCAGGTCGGTGAGAGGATCGTGGTAGCGAAGGTACCGGGTCTGGACCTGGGCTCGCTCCCAAGAGAAAACCATCTCCAGCCAATGGACCAGAAAACGGAAGGCGTCCATGGCTTCCTCAGGGAAATATCCCCGGAAAGCATCTAGATACAGCACCCCTACGGCTTCCCCATTCACCTCCAGCCTGGCATACAGGGTTTCCTTAACCTCGCCAAGCCGCGCCTTCTCCAAAAGAAGGGCCTTGATCTCTGAGGCCAAGCTTTGAAAAAACTCCCGCAGCCCCTCCCCTGAAACCTTGCCTAAGGAAGCAGGGACCCCTAGGGCATATACCTCCTGGCGAGCGAAGGTCACCTCCCGCAAGGCTGGGTCATACCCCAATAAGGCCACGCACGAAAACTTCCCATTCTGGTTTCGCAAAAGAAGACTTCCCGCTTCCGCTCCCGGGATGGCCTTCACCACCTCATCCAGGAAGCGCTGGAAAAAGGAACGGCCCATTCCCTCCTGTAAGAAGAGTTCCGTCATGTGGATTAGGGCCTGCTGCACCCTAAACAGGCTCCACTCCAGGGTGATGTTCCGCCCTGTGGAGGCGTAGGCCACCAGCTGACCCCTTGGGTCTCGCAAGGGGGTCAGGATTTTATCCTCCACCAACAGGCGGCCATCCTTGCGGCGGTTAAAGAACACGCTACGGAACACCTGGCCTTTCTCCAAAGTGTCCCAAAGGTGCCGGTAGAAGGCCTCCGGGTGCAACCCAGACTTGAAAAGACTCGGCGTTTGACCCAGGACCTCCTGGGGTTCGTATCCCGTCTGGGCAAAGAGGGCAGGGTTGGCATAGGTAATATGCCCTTCCAAGTCCGTGGTGAAGACCGACTCAGGAACCTGCTCCACCAGCTGGACCAGAAGGTGGGCTTGGGCCAGCGAACGCAATCGTTCTAGGTTTTTCCCCGCTAGGCTGGCCAGATCTTGGAGGAGAATCACCTCCTCCTGGTCAAAGGCATCCGGCTCCACAGCATAGACGTTGAACGCCCCGAAGACCCTATCCCCGATCCGCAAGGGGAAAGCAGCACTGGAGGCAAAGCCGAAGCCCTGGGCCCTGAGGCGCCAGGGTCCATAGAACGGGTCCTCACCTATGCCCCTTAAAACCTGGGGCTGCCCCAAACGGATGGCCCTACCGGTAGGACCTTGCCCCTCGGGGGATTCGTCGTGCCGCACCAGTAGGCCTTCCAGGTACCCCACCGCTCCAGCCCCTTCCAGCGGACGCACCCTACCATCTGGCAAAGCCTCCCCCACCCAGGCTAGGGCATAGCCTTCCTCCACCACCAAGGCGCAGAGGCGCTTGAGGTACTCGGCTTCTTCCTGGGCCTCGAGGCTCAACAGGGTGGCTCGGTGAAGGATCCTGGCCGCCCTCTGCGCTCGCTCCTTCAGCACCGCCAGGGCCAATAGGCCCGCAGCCGTTTCCAGCTGGACGCGGCCTTCCTCCGTGACACGAGCACCCGGCTCGAGGTACAGGTTCAATATCCCCAGAATCCGTTCCCCAACCTTAAGGGGAAGAATGGCATGACCGTGAGCCGGCATCCCCGGATACCCAATCTCGTGGGCCTCGTCCACCCCCTGGGACCAAAGAGCCTCCCCGCTAAGCCCCACCCGCCCGCAAAGGCATCGCCCCAGGGGGAGGGTGGCGCAAGAAACCTTGAGAGGCTCGTCCAGGTTGTGCTCCATCACCAGACGGAGGGTTTCCCCCTGCTTGAGAAAAAGGGCCCCCTTGGCCTGCAAGGGTAGCCCAGATACCTCCATAAGGGCCATAATGAACTCCTGGAACCTGGTCTTTAAGGGATCCTCACGAAGAAGGATTTGCGAAAGCCTAAGGGTTACCTGGGTTCGCCTGGGCATATTTGATCCTTATGATAAGGTGGCTTTATTAAAAATTCCCCCTCGTGAACCTCTCTCACAGTCCTCATCCATCCCGGGAGTAACCTAAGGCACTCCTTGGAAAGAGGAGTGGGTATGAGAAAAGTAGAACCCAAAGACTGGATCCCCCTCATCAAGCCCTATGCCAAGCCCAATACCTGGAGGAGTCTGCGCCAGGTGGCCAACACCCTTCTGCCCCTTCTCCTCTTTTTCTACCTGGCCCACAAAGCCCTCTCGGTATCGGTGGCCCTAACCCTCCTGCTGGACTTCGTGGCCGCCTTGTTCCTGGTGCGCCTTTTCATCCTGCAACACGACGCCGGCCACGGCTCCTTCTTTCCCAAGAAGTGGGCCAACGACCTCCTGGGCTTCTTCACCGGGGTGCTCACCCTGGTGCCCTACCACCACTGGCAACTTTCCCACGCCCGGCACCACGCCACCAGCGGCAACCTGGACAAGCGGGGGGTAGGGGATATTTACACCATGACCCTGGAGGAGTACTTGAAGGCCAGCCCCTGGGAAAGGCTCAAGTACCGGCTCTACCGCAATCCGTGGGTCATGTTCTTCCTGGGACCCATCTACGTCTTCATGCTCTCCTACCGGCTGCCCTTGGGCTACGGCTCCGACAAGCCCTCGGTGCGCAACTCCGTGGCCCTCACCAATCTCTTCCTCGCCCTTCTCTTGGCGGGCATCGTGGTCTTCTTCGGGGTGAAAACCCTTCTTTTGGTCTACCTGCCCATCCAGTACATGGCCGGGATGATCGGGATCTTCCTCTTCTACGTGCAACACCAGTTTGAAGACGTCTACTGGGAGCACGACCCCCGCTGGGAGTACCTGAAGGCGGCCATGGAGGGAAGCACCTACCTGAAGCTTCCCAAGGTGCTCCAGTGGCTCACGGGCAACATCGGCTTCCACCACATCCACCACCTGGCCCCCAAGATCCCCAACTACCTCCTGCCCAAGGTGCAGGAAGAGGTGGACCTGGTAAAGGTGGCCCCCACGGTTACCCTCAAGGATGCCTTCAAGATCGCCTTTGCCGACATGCACCTCTACGACGAGGAAAGCCGCAAGCTGGTGGGCTTTAAGGAAGCCCATAGGCGCCTTAGGGAAGCCCAAGGCAAAAAGGCCTACTAGGCGCTCCCCTAGGCTTAAAGGAGCCCCCTGGGGCTCCTTTTTGCTACACAAGGCCCCAATGCTCCCCCCAAAGCCTCTAGAAGGTCCCCGGGAGGCCTCTCCAGGTGCGCCCTCTGCTCTGGTGGAGGGCAGCACCCCTGGGCCAGCTCCTCCAAAGGCCTCCGGGCCACGGGGGACACCTGGCTTCCCGTAAGGCCCAAGCGGGCGCCCATCCCCTCCCCAGGCTGCGCCAGGCTAGGCCCCAGGCTTATGGTGTAGGGCCCATGGGCTTTGGCGGGCCTAGTGCCTAAAGTGCCGCACCCCGGTGAAGACCATGGCCAGGCCCAGCTCGTCGGCGGCCCGGATGGAATCCTCGTCCCGCACGCTTCCCCCAGGCTGGATAATGGCCCGGATGCCAAACTCCGCCGCAAGCCGCACCACGTCGTCAAAGGGGAAGAAGGCATCGGAAGCCAAAACCGCTCCCTTAGCCTTTTCCTTGGCGGTCTTGAGGGCGTGCTTGGCAGCAGCGTAGCGGTTGGTCTGCCCCACCCCAATGCCTAGGGTCTGGCCTTCCTTGGCCACCACGATGGCGTTGGAGCGCACATGCTTCACCACCTTCCAGGCAAAGAGGAGGTCTTGCCACTCGGCCTCGCTGGGGGCTTCCTGGGTCACCACCTCCGGCGTGATGGGGTCCAGGGTGTCGGCATCCTGGAGGAGGACCCCACCCCGCATGCGGCGTAGGTCCAGGTAGGGCCCTTGGGCGGGCAAGGGAACCCTTAGCAGGCGCAGGTTTTTCTTGCGGGAAAAGAGGGCTAGGGCCTCCGGGGTAAAGTCCGGGGCCAGGACCACCTCCAAGAACACCTCCTTCATGGCCTCCGCCGTGGCCCCGTCCACGGGTCGGTTAAAGGCCACAATGCCCCCAAAGATGGAAACGGGATCGGCCTCATAGGCCTTCCGGTAGGCCTCCAAGGGGCCTTCCCCCAGGGCCACCCCGCAGGGGTTTTGGTGTTTGATGGCCACGCAAGCGGGCTCGGCGAACTCGGAAACCAGGTTCCAGGCGGCTTCCGCATCCAGGTAGTTGTTGAAGCTCATGGCCTTACCCTGGAGGACCTGGGCCTCCAAAAGGGGCCCCCGCTCCCTTTCCACGCGATAAAGGGCGGCCTCCTGGTGGGGGTTTTCCCCATAGCGCAAGGGGCTTTCCCGCCTTAGGACCAAGAACTTCTCGGGGGGGAACTTCTCCGCGGCCAGCCACTCGGCGATGGCGGCGTCGTAGGCTGCGGTGTGGGCGAAGGCCTTGCGGGCCAGCTCCCTGCGGAACTCTGGGCTTGGGCCCTCCTCCAAGGCCTCGAGGACCCTGGGGTAGTCCTCGGGATCGCACACGGGCAGCACCGCCCCATGGTTTTTGGCCGCCGCCCGGAGCATGGCCGGCCCCCCAATGTCAATCTGCTCCAAGGCCTCGGCAAAGCTGGCCCCCTTGGCCACGGTCTCCCGAAAAGGGTAAAGGTTCACGGCCAAGAGGGCGATCCGGTCAAAGCCTAAGGCCCTAAGCTCCTCCTCCTGGTCGGGCCGGGCCAGGAGCCCGGCGTGCACCTTGGGGTGGAGGGTCTTCACCCGGCCCTCCAGAACCTCGGGAAAGCCGGTAAAGTCGGAGATGTAGGTCACGGGAAGACCCGCCTCCTTCAAGGCCCTATAGGTCCCCCCGGTGGCCAAAAGCTTAAAGCCCAACCGTAAAAGCCCCTCGGCAAAGGGCACAAGCCCCCTCTTATCGGAAACGGAAAGGAGCGCCCACATGAAGGGCATTTTACCGGCTAGACTAAGGGGGATGAGCATCTACGAGGCCATCAAGGAGACCATCAAGGAGGCCATGAAGGCCCGGGACCAGAAGACCCTGGACTTCGCCCGGGTGGTGAAGGCGGAGCTGGACCGCAAAGGGGATGGCAAACCCCTGCCCGACGCCGAAGCGGTGAAGGTGCTGAAGGCCTTGCGGGAAATCGCCTTGGAGCAGGGCAACACCTTTGAAGTGGAGTTTCTGGACCGCTTCCTGCCCCAGGAGATGAGCGAGGAGGAGCTCGAGGCCTGGATCCGGGAACACCTGGACCTATCCCAGTTCAAGACCCCCTTGGCGGCCATCGGGGTGGTGACCAAGGCCCTGGGGCCTAGGGCCCCTGGGGAGAAGGTGCGACGGGTGATTGAGCGTTTGGCGAAATGAGCCCTTGGAAGCGGATAGAGCTGGAAGAGATCCTCAGCGAGCCCGTCCGGCTGGTGAGGGAAAGGGTGCGCACCCACACCGGCAAGGAACTCACCTACATCTACCGCCCGGGGCCGGTGGCGGCCAGCTTCGTCCTGCCCGTGACCGTTAGGGCCACCGCCCTCCTCATCCGCCAGTACCGTCACCCCACGGGCAAGTTCCTGTTGGAAATCCCCGCGGGCAAGGTGGACCCTGGGGAAACCCCCCTCGAGGCCGCCCGGCGGGAGCTTTTGGAGGAAGTGGGGGCCGCGGCCAAGCGCTTCCTCTCCCTCCCTCCCTTCCACCCCCAACCCTCCTTCACCGCCGTGGTCTTCCACCCCTTTTTGGCCCTGCAGGCGGAGGTGGTGGCCAGGCCGGCCCTGGAGGATGGGGAGCTCCTGGAAACCGTGGAACTCCCCCTTCGGGACATCTACCGCCTGCTGCAGGCCGGGGAGATCCAGGACGCCTCCACCGCCCTCACCCTCTTCTACGCCCGCCCCCACCTGGAAGCCGAAGGACTCCTGTAAAAAGCCGAGCCCAAACCGCATAAAATGCGCCTGGGAAGGGGGCCAGGGCCTTGGTAGACTGGCCCCGTATGAAACCCAGCATCCACACTTCGCTTCCCGGTCCCAAAGCCCAAGCCCTTTTGGAAAGGGGTCAGGCCGTCCTCTCCTCCTCCTACATCCGCCCCTACCCCTTCGTTCCCGCCCGGGGGCAGGGGGTGTTCTTGGAGGACGTAGACGGCAACGTCTTCCTGGACTTCATGGCGGGGATCGCGGTGAACACCACCGGGTATGCCCACCCTAAGGTGCTGGAGGCGGTGAAGGCCCAGGCGGAGCGCTTCGCCCACGTGTGCTTCTCCGACTTCACCCACGAGCCCACCCTTTCCCTGGCGGAACGGTTGGTGGCCAGATTGGGCGGGGGCTACCGGGTCTTTTTCGGCAACTCGGGCACCGAGGGGATAGAGGCCGCCATCAAGCTGGTGCGCCAGCACACGGGCAGGCCCTACCTCATCGCCTTCACCGGGGCCTTCCACGGCAGAAGCCTGGGTTCCCTTTCCCTCACCGCCAGCAAGAGCGCTTACCGCAAGGGCTTCTCCCCCCTTCTTCCCGGGGTGGTGCACGTGCCCTTTCCCAACCCCTTCCGGCCCCCCCTGGGAGCCAGGCCGCAAGAGGCGGGGAAAACCGTGCTGGAATACCTGGAGCACCTCTTCCGCACCGTGGTGGCCCCGGAGGAGGTGGCCGCTTTCTTCCTGGAGCCCATTCAGGGAGAAGGCGGGTATTTGGTGCCCCCGCCAGGGTTCATCCCCAAGCTAAAGGCCCTGCTGGAAAGGCACGGCATCCTCCTGGTGGCGGATGAGGTCCAGTCTGGGGCCGGCCGTACAGGGCTCTTCTTCGCCCTGGAACACGAAGGAGTCCAGGCGGACGTCTACGTCCTGGCCAAGGGCCTGGCCTCCGGCTATCCCTTAAGCGCCCTCCTCTTCCGGGAAGAGCTTTCCAGCTGGCGCCCCGGGGCCCACGGCACCACCTTCGGCGGCCAGGCGGTGGCCGCCGCCGCCGCCCACGCCACCTTGGACCTCCTGGAGGCTGGCCTCATGGACAACGCCGCCCGGGTGGGGGGGTTCCTCCTGCGGGAACTGGGGAGCATGCAAAAGCGCTTCCCCTTCCTGGGGGATGTGCGGGGAAGGGGGCTCATGATCGGGTTGGACTTCGGCACGCCCGAGGAGGAACGGCCCGACCTCAGGGACAAGGCCGTGGAGCTGGCCTTCAGGAAGGGGCTTCTTCTCCTTCCCGCCGGGCCTTCCGCCCTGCGCATCGCCCCTCCCCTCATCCTCACGGAGGAGGAAGCGGCCCTGGGGTTGGAGATCCTGGAGGCGGTTTTCCAGGCCCTCTAGCCCCATCCCCCTCCAGGGCCAAGGGTCCCACAACCCCTCCCCGGGAGCCCTACGGAAGCGCGCAAGGCGCATCCCCACCCAAGGCGGTGCCACCCGGGGTCGGGCCGAAGGGAACCGGGGCCAGGGGAGTCCTCCCTGGCCCCAGTCCCTGGGGTTCTACCTGGGTTCTCCGGGCCAGTCCCCCACCACCCCAGGGGCCGCCCACTCCATGGTGAGGAGCTCCTCGAGGGTGGCCTTTTTGCCCGCCGGGATGCGCAACACCCCCTTCCGGTCCTGGATGGGACCGGTGAAGGGGTCAAAGGTGGGCTTCGGGCTCTGCATATCCTTCAGCAGGGCCATGATGCGGTCGTAGACGCCGACCTTCTTTCCCCCCACCGTCATCTGGGCCTTCTTCAAGAGGGGCACGTGCTTGGGATTGATGGGAACCCCATAGTCCGCCCCCATCTCCACCGCCTTATGCTGCAGGAGCCAGAAGTAGTCCACCTTTTCCAGGTTCTTGGGGGTGTAAACGCCCTCCTTTACCTTCTTGAGGAAGTCAATGTAGATCACATCCCAGTGCACGATCTGGCCGGAGACCACGTGGTCTGGGGCGAACTTCAGCATGGGGGTGTAGTGGCCAAAGGAGTAGGCCCCCTTCTTGGCCGCCGTCTGGATCACCGTGGGGGTGTCCTCGGTGAAGGCGAAGACGTCCGCCCCTTGGGCCAGAAGGGCCTCCGTAGCCTCCCTGGCCTTGGCCGGATCGTACCAGGCGTTAATCCAGCGCACCAGGACCTGGGCCTTGGGGTTCACCGCCCGAACCCCCAGGGTGAAGCCGTTGATGTGCCGCTTCACCTCGGGGATGGGGAAGGCGGCCACATACCCCACCTTGCCCGTCCGGGAAAGGGCCCCGGCGGCCAGGCCGTTCAGGTAGTAGACCTGGTAGAAGTCGGCCATGTAGGTGGCCACGTTGGGGGCCCGCTTGATCCCGGTGGCGTGGGCGAAGATGACGTTCGGGTATTTCTTCGCCCCCTCGAGGACCGCTTCCATGTAGCCGAAGCTGGTGGCAAAGATCACCTGGCACCCTTCCTTCACGAACCGGTCGATGACGGGAAGGGCCTGAGCCTCAGGCACACTCTCCACGTACCGGGTTTCCAACCAGGGAAGGGCCGCTTCCGCCTTTTTGCGCCCCACATCGTGGGCATAGGTCCACCCCGCATCCCCGATGGGGCCCACGTAGATGAAGCAGGCCTTCAACTTATCCCCTTGGGCCCATGCCAACCCCAACGCCAACAACAGCCAACCT
This sequence comes from uncultured Thermus sp., assembly GCF_938010445.1. NCBI lineage: Bacteria > Thermotogati > Deinococcota > Deinococci > Thermales > Thermaceae > Thermus > uncultured Thermus sp. Next base: position 5,096 of record NZ_CALLUR010000062.1, on the reverse strand, counting down.
AAAATCCTCCGCATCCTTTACCTCCCCCGGTCAAAGGGCTGGCCCAGGGCCTTGGGGGCCCGGGCGCGGCCCGAAAGGGCCAGGACCAGGATAACCAAAAGGTAGGGCATGGCGGCAAAGGCCTCCGACGGTATAGGTACACTGCCCTGCAAGCGGAACTGGAGAAAGAACAGGAGGCCGAAAAGGTAGGCCCCAAAGATGGCCCGCAAAGGCTGCCAGGCCGCCAGGATCACCAGGGCGATGGCCACCCACCCCAGCCCCGCCGTCATGCCGTCCGTCCAGGAGGGGCGGTAGGCCAGGGAAAGATAGGCCCCCGCCAGGCCGATCATCCCGCCCCCCAGGGCCAGGGCCAGGTACCGCACCCCGTCCACGCTAACCCCAAAGAGATCCGCCGCCTTAGGGTTCTCCCCCACACTCCTCAGGTAGAGGCCAAAACGCGTGCGGGAAAGGAGCAGATGAAGACCCAAGGCCAGGATCAAGGCCAGCATGGCCAACATCCCTTCCGGCAGAGGGTTGGGCAAGGGGGTTCCCTCGTACCGCTTCCCCAACAGCCCTGAGGCCCCAAGCCCCAAGGCCGCCAGGGCCAGCCCCGCCACGAACTGGTTCGCCCTTAAGGAGACCGCGAACACCCCCAGGAATAACCCCAGCAAAGACCCCACCCCCATCCCGGCCAGGACCCCCAAAGCCGGATGGGCCTGCAGGCCCACGGCAAAGGCCACCAGGGCGGAGAGGGCCATCATGCCCTCCACCCCCAGGTTCACCACCCCGCCCCGCTCGGAAAGGAGGGCCCCCAAGCCAGCCAGGAGGAGGGGAGTACCGAAGAGAACCGCACGCAAAAGGGCTTCTTCCATCAGCGCCTCCAGACCAGGCGGCGGCGGCTTAACGCCTCTGCCCCGATGAAGCCCAGGAGCAAAAGCCCCGCCGCCACGTCCACCACCCGAAAGGGCATGGAAAGGGCCAGCTTCAAGGCATCCCCCCCCGCCAGGATGAGGCCCAAAAGGGGGGCGGTGAGGAGCACCCCAAGGGGCCTTCCCCTGGCCAGCCAGGCCGCCAGGATGGCGGTGAAGCCATACCCCAAGGAAATCTGGGCTGGCTCCAGAAGCCTTAGATGGATCCCCGCCACCTCCCCCACCCCCGCAAGGCCCGCAAGGAAACCGGAAAGAAGGGCCGCCAGGAGGATCAGCCTTCCCCCCTTAAGGCCCAGGTAACGGGCCGCCTCCGGGTTTTCCCCCAGGACCCGCCACTCAAAGCCAAGGGGGGTGCGAAAGAGAAGAACCTGAAGCCCCATAGCCGCCACCATCCCCAGAACCAGGGTAGGCCAGTGCACCAGGGTGTCCCCTAGCCGGGGAAGCTGGGCTTCAGGGGGGAAGCGGTCGGTGTAGAGAAAGCCAAAAACCATCTGGCCCTTCCAGGGCCCCGCCACCAGATAGACCACCAGGTAGTAGACCAGGTAGTTTTGCATGAGGGTGGTGAGGATCTCATTGACCCCGAAGCGCGCCCGAAGCCAGGCGGCAAGCCCCGCCCATAGGGCCCCCAGACTCCCCCCGAACAGGAACATCAAGGGCAGGCTCCAAAGCCCGGGAGGCAGGAAGAGGGCCACATAGGCCGCCCCCACCGCTCCCATGAGGAGCTGGCCCTCTGCCCCAATGTTGAAAAACCCGATCCTAAAGGCCAGGGCCAGGCCCGCCCCGATCAGGAGAAGGGGGATGGTGCGCCGCATCACCTCCGCCAGGCCCAGGGTATCCGTCAAGGGAGAAAGGAGAAGGGCGTACGCCTTGAGGGGCGGTACCCCGTAGAGGAGGAAAAGCAGGCCCAGGCCCAAAAGGGCAAGGCCCAGGAACAGGGCATAGGTGAGAAGAACCTTCCTGGGCGAAGGGCTGGGATCCAGCTCCCACCTCATACCCGCCCCTCCGTCATCATCCGGCCCAGGCGCTCCCGGTCCGCCTCCTCCCGGGAGATGGGCCCCACAAAGCGGCCATGGTACAAGGCGGCTACCCGATGGGAAAGGCTTAGGATCTCGTCCAGGTCCTCGCTCACCAAAAGCACGGCCGAGCCGTCCCGCACCAGGTCCAGGATACGTTCATAGACTTCTTCCGCCGCCCCCACGTCCACCCCGTAGGTGGGATGCATGGCCAAAAGCAAGCGGGGACCGCCCCGAAGCTCCCGGGCCAGGATCACCTTCTGCACGTTCCCCCCGGAAAGAAAACGCACCGGGGTGCGGGGGGAAGGGGTGCGGATGCCGTAGCGCCCAATCAGGGCTTCCGCCTCCTTTTCCATGATCCGGTAATCCAGCAGACCCCGAGGGGCTAGGCGCCGGTAGGTGCGCAGGGCCAGGTTCTCCGCCACGCTCATGCCTTCCACCACGCCCATACTGCGCTCCTCGGGAATGTGGGCCACCCCTAGGGCGAAGAGCCGGGCGGGATCCTGGGGCCACGCTTCCCCCAGAAAGCGCACCCTCCCCTGAAAGGGCCTAAGGCCGGCCAGGGCTTGCAGGAGCTCCGCCTGCCCGCTCCCCGCCACCCCTGCGATCCCCAGCACCTCCCCCGCCCGCAAGGCGAAGGAAACCCCTTGCACGGGAAAACCATGCCGGGGCACCAAAAGGTCCTCCACCTCCAGGACCACTTCCGCCCGGGGTGGGGGAACCTTGGGGGGTGGGGCCAGGCTCCGGCCCACCATAAGGCGCACCAGGAGGTCCTTGTCCGCCTCCCGGCGTAAGACCTCCCCCACCTTCTCCCCAGCCCGGAGCACGGCGATACGGTCAGCAATGGCCAAGACCTCGTCCAGCTTGTGGCTGATGAAGATGACGGAAAGACCCAGACCCTTTAGCCGCCGGATCTCCTGGAAAAGGGCCTCTGCTTCCTTGGGCGTCAAGACGCTGGTGGGCTCATCTAGGATGAGGACCTTGGGGCGGTTGAGCAAGGCGCGGAGGAGTTCTACCCTTTGCTTCTCCCCTGCGGAAAGACGGGCCACGGGCGCCTCGAGGTCCACGCCCAAGGGATGCCCTTCCAAAAGCTTTGCCAGCCGCCGCACCAGGGCTCGGCGGGAGAAGACGGGAGGCAGGTCAAGCCCCAGGGCCAGGTTTTCGGCCACGGTGTGGGCCTCTATGAGCTCAGGATGCTGGGGCACCAGGGCGATGCCTAGGCGCTGGGCCTCCTTGGGAGAGGGGATGCGCACCTCCTTCCCCTGGAGAAGAATCCGCCCCTCATCGGGGGCATACAACCCGTAGAGGATGCTGACCAAGGTGGTCTTCCCCGCCCCGTTCTCCCCCAAAAGGGCCAGGACCTCCCCAGGGGCCACCTCGAGGGTGATGCGGCGGTTGGCCACCACAGGACCAAAGCGCTTGGTGATGTTCTCCAGCTTCAACATGGGCCGGGCCAAAGCCCGGCCTTGAGAATACCATGTGCGGGCTAGAGCCTCCCTTACTCCCATAGGGTACCCGGCGACCAGCAGTAGCGAAGCCGCAGCAGGAACCCCCCGGCCGCGCTACCGGGGGGTAAAGCATGGCGTCCTGGAGCTGGCGGGCCCGGAGGGATTCGAACCCCCGACCTACCGCTTAGAAGGCGGCTGCTCTGTCCCCTGAGCTACGGGCCCATGGACAAAGCCGGGGTGTGGGTTCACCCCGGCCATTTGGAGCGGGAGACGGGACTCGAACCCGCGACCCTCGGCTTGGAAGGCCGATGCTCTACCAACTGAGCTACTCCCGCGTGGTCGGGGCGGCCCGATTTGAACGGGCGACCCCCTGCTCCCAAAGCAGGTGCGCTACCGGCCTGCGCTACGCCCCGGAGCGGCCACCCCAAAGGCCACGATAACACTTGACCCTAAGAGGGTCAAGGCGTGCTACAATGGCCCCATGCGCTTAGGTCCAGTGGAAATCCTCCTCATCCTTTTGGTCATCCTCCTCCTTTTCGGCGCTAAGAAGCTTCCCGAGCTGGCCCGGGGCATTGGCCAGTCGGCGAAGGAGTTCAAAAAGGGGCTTCAGGAGGGGGAGGAGAAGAAGGAAGAGCCTAAGGCTTGAGGATCCCCTCGGGTACGGGCATACCGCCTGGGGCATAGAGGCGGTAGCCGGTGGGGCGCACATAGGCGGCCAGGGCCAGGCCGTAGCGCCGCGCCAGGCTTACCGCGGGAGCCGTCGCCCCCGTACGGCTTACCAGGAGCACCGCCCCCATCCCGATGGCCTTAGCCGCCATCTCCTGGCTCACCCGCCCCGTGACCGCCAGGGCCACAGGGGGCCTAACCCCTTCCAAAAGCATGTAGCCGGCCAAGCGGTCCACGGCATTGTGGCGGCCGATGTCCTCGTTGAGATAGAGAAGCCGCCCGGCCAGGTCAAAAAGGGCTGCCCCATGGATGCCCCGGGTCTGGGCGTACCGAACCGCATTCTGGCGGAGCTGGGCCATAAGCCTTAGGGGGAGCTCGGGGTCCAAGGACACCGTGGGCAAAGGGACAAGCCGGGGTTCGCCATAGCGCAACCCCGCAGCGCAGCCACTATCCCGCACGCCCACGCCCTTTTCTGGATCCGCGGGCAGATCCACAGCCACCACCCCCTCACCCACCTTCCAGCGCACCCCCTCGAGGCCCGAAAGCACCCCGCTTAACCAAAGATGCCCCAAGGCCAAGTAGACCTCGTCCCCCGGCGTGTAGCTAAAGGAGGCCCAGGGCTTGCCGTTGACCACCAGGAGGAAGCGCTCCTCTTGGGGTAAAGGATAGGCCTCCTCATGAAAACGCCCCCGCTCAAATCTCCACATCCTCTTATCCAAATACTACCCCTGGCCTCGCTAGCCAGGGGTCCATGGGTTACATTGCCATCCTTGCCCTCTCAGAGCCTCCTCAGCACCTCCTCCGCCTCCTTGTACCCCGGCTTCAGTTTCAAGGCCTCCTGGCACTGGTAGCGGGCTCCCTCCTTGTCCCCTAGCTTTTCGTTGGCCAGGCAGAGCTGGTAGCGGTACTCGGCCCGCTTGGGCTCCAGGCGGACCGCCACCGTGAGACGGCTTTTGGCCTTCTGGGCATCCCCCAAGGCCAGGTAGACTTGGCCCAGGTAGTAGTAGGCCACCGGGAAGCGCAAGGGGGCCAGGGCCACCGCATTTTCCAAGGCCACCCCA
>NZ_CALLUR010000061.1:0-35207 GCF_938010445.1 uncultured Thermus sp. | reverse complement strand
CTCGGCCCGGCGGGCGATATAGTCCACCCGCATCTGCCGGCTTCGGGGCACGCTGATGGCATAGCCGTTGTTCTGGACCAGAAAGACCACCGGGGCGCCGAAGACCGCCGCGAAGTTCAGGCCTTCGTGGAAATCCCCCTCGCTGGTCCCCCCGTCCCCGATGGAGGTGGCCACCACCCAGTCCTCCCCCCGGTACCGGCCCGCCAGGGCCAGGCCCACCGCCTGGGGTATCTGGGTGGCGATGGGGATGTAGGGGTTCACCGCCCGCACCCCTTGGGGAAACCGCCAGCCTGCGGGATGGGCTCGCCAATAGAGGAGCAAGGTATGGATGGGGAGGCCGCGGGCTAAGAGCATGGCGGACTCCCGGTAACTGGGCACCACAAAGTCCTTCTCCCCTAGGGCCAAGGCCACCCCAACCTGCGCCGCCTCCTGTCCCATGAAGGGGGCATAGACCCCAAGCCGTCCTTGGCGCTGAAGGAGAAGGGCCTTCTCGTCAAAAAACCGGGCCCGGCGCATGGCCCGGTAAAGGGCCAAGGCTTCCCCCTCGCCTATGGGAAACTCCCCCTTATCCAAGTATCGGATTACCTTGGGCTTCACGCCGGGGAGTTTACCACAGGAGCTAAGCGCTCCAGAGCTAGGGCGATCTCATTCTCGCCCTTGCAAAAGGCGAAGCGAAAAAGCCATGGGGGTGGATCCTCCCGGTAGAAGGCGCTGGCGGGGATCACAGCTACCCTGGCCACTTGCACAAGCTGGAAGGCATCCCAACCGGGAAGCTCGGCCATAAGGAAGTAGGTGCCCTCAGGCTCAAGGGCCTTTAGGCCTAAGGACCTAAGCCCATCAAGGAGCAGATCCCGCCTCTTCCGATAGCTCTCCCGCAAGGCCTCGTAGAACCCCTCCTTTCGGGCCACCCTCAAGGCCTCCGCCACCCCCGCCTGCAGAGGGCTGGGTGCCGAGAAGCTGGTCCACTGCCGCATCCCTGCCAGGGTGGGCATGAACTCCTGGGGCCCCACGATCCAGCCCACCCGGTAGCCGGTGGCCTCGAGGCGCTTCCCCGCACTGCCCACGGTGAAGGTGCGCTCGGGGGCCAAGTCCCGTAACCGGGGTGGCCTTTCCCCGAAATAGAGCTCGTCGTAGACCTCGTCGGAAACCAGAAAGAGCTGGTGCCTCCGGGCCAGGTCCGCCACCGCCTTAAGCTCTTCCCGGAAGACCAGGCCCGTGGGGTTCATGGGGGTATTGAGAAGGAGAAGCCGGGTACGGGGGGTGATGGCCGCCTCCAGGGCCCCTAGATCCAGCCGGAATCCCCCCTCCTCCAGGGGCAGGCGCACCAGCCTGGCCTCGGCCCCGGCCAGGAAAGCATGGGGGAGGTAGACATCAAAAAAGGGCTCCAGCACCACCACCTCATCCCCCGGACCCACCAGGCTTTGCAGGAGCACATATAGGGCCTCCGTGGCCCCCGAGGTGACCACCACGGACTCGGGTTCCACCGCAAACTCCTCCGCCAAGGCCTCCCTAAGCTGGGGAAGGCCCGCAGGAGGGGCGTATTGGTCAAAGCGGCCCAGGGCCCTTTGCACCGCTTCCCGCAGGAAGGCGGGCGGAGGGCTCGAGGGAAAGCCCTGGCCCAGGTTCACCGCCTGGAGTCTGGCCGCCAGCTGGCTCATCTTGGGGAAGATGCTTTCCCGGGCCGCCTGGGTGCGGGGGTGGAGCCGCATAGGTATAAGGGTAGCCCAAAGCCCTTTGCGCCTCAACCGGCGATCCTGAGAAGGCTCAGGAAGCTTTCCAGCTCCAGGCTGGCCCCGCCCACCAGCCCCCCGTCCACGTTGGGCATGGAAAGGAGATCGGCGAAGTTGTTGGGGTTGACGCTGCCCCCATACAGGATGCGGACCCGATCCGCAAACGCCCTTCCGTAGAGCTCAGCCAGGGCCTGGCGGATGGCCTGGTGCATGGCCTCGGCATCCTCGGGGGTGGCGTTCCGCCCGGTGCCGATGGCCCAAACCGGCTCGTAGGCGATGACCAGGGCCTCGGGACCCGGGGGGTTGACCCCCTCGAGGCTCCCCCTCAGCTGGGCCAGGGTATAGGGCACCGCCTCCCCCCTTTCCCTTACCTCCAAGGGTTCCCCTACGCAGAGGATGGGGGTAATCCCCTCTTCCAAAAGCCTTTTGGCCTTCTCCGCCACCAGAGAGTCGCTTTCCCCATGGTAGCGCCGCCTTTCCGAATGCCCCACGATGGCGTAGCGGCACCCTAGGTCGGAGAGCATCCGGGCGGAAACCTCCCCCGTGTAGGCCCCTTCCCGGTGGGGGGAGACATCCTGGGCCCCATAGGCCACCTGGCTTCCGGAAAACACCTCCTTGGCCAAAGGCAACATGGGAAAGGCCGGCAACACCGCCGCCTCGGACTGCAAGGGGGGTAAAAGCCTCTTGAGCTCGGCAAACCACACCCGGGCCTCCGAGGGCACCTTATGCATCTTCCAGTTTCCTGCCACCAAGACCCTGCGCATGCCGCCATCCTATAGGAAAACCCCGCCCGCGAGGGCGGGGCCGGAACCAGCCTCTTTACTCTAGGACCTCAATCCCCGGAAGGGTGCCCTTTTCCAAGTACTCCAGGCTCGCCCCACCCCCGGTGGAGACGTGGCTGAAGCGCTCCTTGAGGCCCAGACGGTTCACCGCCGCCACCGAGTCCCCGCCCCCCACCACGGTGAAGGCCCCCTCCAAGGCCGCCAGTGCCCGGCCCACCGCCAGGGTGCCCTGGTCAAAGGGCGGTACCTCAAAGACCCCCATGGGACCGTTCCAAAAAACCGTCTTGGATCCCTTGAGGGCCTCGGCGAAAGCCTCCTGGGTCTGGGGACCGATGTCTAGGCCCATAAAGGGCACCGGAATGGCATCGGCGGGAAAGGTGCGGGTTTCCACCCCCGCCTCAATCCGCTCCGCCGCCACCACATCCACGGGGAGGTACACCTTCACCCCCAAGGACTCCGCCCTCCTCAAGAGGTCCCTCGCCAAGTCCAGGCGGTCTTCCTCCACCAGGCTCTTCCCCACCTCACCACCCATGGCCTTGATGAAGGTGAAGGCCATGGCCCCGCCGATGAAAAGGCGGTCTATGCGGGGCAGGAGGTTCTCAATCACCCCGATCTTGTCGGAGACCTTGGCCCCACCGATGACCACCGCATAGGGCTTTTCCGGATTCCTGAGGAGGCGGGAAAGAGCCTTCACCTCCCTTTCCATGAGGAAACCGGCAAAGGAAGGAAGAAGCCTGGCCACCCCCACCACGCTGGCGTGGGCCCGGTGGGCGCTCCCGAAGGCATCCAGGACAAAAGCCTCCCCCAGCCGGGCATAACGGGCGGCAAGCTCGGGGTCGTTCTTCTCCTCCCCCGGTTCAAAGCGCACGTTTTCCAAAAGGGCCACCTCACCCGGGGCCAGGGCCTCTACCGCCTGATGCGCCTGGTCGGAACCGGGGCTGTGGGGCACGAAACGGACACCGGTTAGATACCGGCCTAAGGCCTCCGCCACCGGGGCCAGGGAGTACTTGGGGTCCACCCCCTTGGGCCGACCCAGGTGGGAAAGAAGCACCAGGGAGGCCCCTTGTTCCAGAAGGTGGCGCAGGGTGGGAAGGCTTTCTTGGATGCGGGTATCGTCCTGCACCGCCCCCTCCTTGATGGGCACGTTGTAGTCCACCCGCACCAGGATGCGCTTGCTCCGGGCATCCAGATCCTGTAACGTGCGCATCTAGACCCCCTTCTTTAGCACCAGCTCCACCAGATCCGCCACCCGGTTGGAATAGCCCCACTCGTTGTCGTACCAGGCAAAGACCTTGACCAGGTTGCCCAGGGCCTTGGTGAGCTTGCCGTCCACGATGGAGGAGTGAGGGTCCATCACGATATCCTGAAGGACGATCTCGTCCTCGGTGTAGGCCAAAATGCCCTTCAAGGCACCTTCGGCCGCCGCCTTGAGGGCAGCGTTCACCTCCTCAGCGGTCACCTCCCGCCTGAGCACCGCGGTGATGTCGGAGATGCTCCCCGTGGCCGTGGGCACCCTGAGGGCGCTCCCGTCAAACCGGCCCTTCAAGGAAGGAAGCACCAAGGCCGTGGCCTTGGCCGCCCCGGTGGTGGTGGGGATGATGTTGATAGCCGCCGCCCGCGCCCGACGCAGGTCCTTATGGGGCAGGTCCAGAACCCGCTGGTCGTTGGTGTAGGAGTGGACGGTGGTCATGAGGGCCTTTTCCACGCCGAAGGCCTCTTCCAGCACCTTCATCACGGGGGCCAGGGAGTTGGTGGTGCAGGAGGCATTGGAAATGATGTGGTGCCTGGCGGGATCGTACTGCTCGTGATTCACCCCCATGACGATGGTGATGTCCTCGCCCTTAGCCGGGGCGGTGATGATCACCTTCTTGGCTCCCGCCTCGAGGTGGGCCTTGGCCTTGTCGGCATCGGTGAACACCCCCGTGGACTCAATGACCACGTCCACACCCAGGCTCCCCCAAGGAAGCTCCTTGGGATCCTTTATGGCCGTGGCCCGGATGGGCTTGCCGTTCACGTAAATGTTCTCGTCGTCGTACCCCACCTCCCCAGGGAAGCGGTGGTAGATGGAATCGTACTTCAAGAGATGGGCTAGGGTCTTGTTGTCGGTCAGGTCGTTGATGAGGGCCACCTCCACGCCCCGCCCATGAAGAATACGGAACACCTGGCGGCCGATTCTGCCGAATCCGTTGATGCCTACCTTCATAGCTTACCTCCTAGCGTGGCTCCTGCCCCCCTGCTGTGCCGGCGGGGTAAAGAGCTATGGCTTTAGTATAGCGGCTTTTCCATAAGTGATTCCCGGCACTTGGCTTAAGCGAACCCCCAGCCTTGACCCGTAAACCCCAAAACCCTAGCATGGTTGACGGCCACCCAGGTGGTCCCGGAGGTAGCTATGTGGAAAACCGAGGTTCTTCCCTATACCCCCTTGGTTAAGATCCTTTGGCCAAACCGTAGCCTGGCTCGCGACCTCACCCTAATCCTGGCGGGTAGCCTCCTCGTGGCCCTGGCCGCCAGGATCAGCATCCCTTTGCCCTTCACCCCCGTGCCCATCACCGGCCAGACCCTGGCGATTCTTCTGGTGGGCGCGGCCCTGGGTAGCCGCCTGGGATTCCTAGCCCTTCTCGCCTATGTGGCGGAGGGCGCCATGAGGCTACCCGTCTTCGCGGGGGGCACGGGCGGCCTGGCCAAGATTCTGGGCCCCACCGGAGGGTTCCTGTTGGCCTTCCCCTTGGCAGCGGGGCTCGTGGGTCTTTTGGTGGAGCGGTTCGGCCTAGACCGCAGCTTCCTGGGTACCCTACTGGCCATGCTGGCGGGCAACGCCCTCCTCTACCTGGTGGGGCTTCCCTGGCTTGCCGCCTGGCTCATGGGGGCAGGAAAGTTCGCCGGAACCGGTGCACTTCTGGCCATGGGGCTCTTCCCCTTCATCCCCGGGGACCTGGTGAAGGCGGTCCTGGCTGCCCTCCTCTTGCCCTCCGCCTGGAAACTCCTGGGAAAGCGCTAGCGTGCGGGTAGCCCTAGCCCACCTGGGCAAAAGGCCTAGCGTTTCCGAGTTGCTCCAGGCCCTCCTACCCCTATTAGAAAGGGCGCAAGGGGAGGGGGCCTTGGCCCTCCTCCTTCCCGAGCTGGTCCTGGGGAAGCAAGGGGAAGACACCCTTCCCCAAGCCCTTAAGGCCCTGGCTGAGGAAAACCGGATACCGGTGCTCGCAGGCTTCCTGGCCCCTGGCCCCAGGAACCGGCTTGGCATCTTCCCCCAGGGTCCCTTTTACGATAAGGTGCATCCCTACCTGGCGTCGGACGAGGAGGGGGATGAGGGGATTGCGCCCGGGGAAGGCCCCGTGATCTGGGAGTTTCGCGGCAAACGGTTCGGGCTTGCCCTTTGCTACGATCTGGACTTTCCCGAGCTGTTTCGCAGTTATGCCCTGATGGGCGCCGAGGGCTTTCTGGTGGGCTCGGCCTGGCCCGGGGAGTACCAAGAGCTTCTCTCGGTCCTGGCCCGGGCCCGGGCTGCGGAGAACCAGGCCTATCTGCTCCTGGCCAACCGTGCGGACACGGGAAGCCCCTCCCTGGCGGTGGCCCCTGATGGGCGCCTCCTGGGCCTAAGGCATGAGGAGGGGGTTCTGCTGGTGGACCTAGACTTTGCCTTCCTGGAGGAGTACCGCGCCCGCTACCCCATCCTCCGCCACCGGCGGCCGGAAGCCTACCGCCTTTGGTAAGATGGCCTTCGTGCTGGAGAACCGCCGGGCGCGGCACGACTACGAGATCCTGGAAACCTACGAGGCAGGGCTGGTCCTCAAGGGAACCGAGGTCAAGTCCCTGCGCGCCGGTAAGGTGGATTTTACCGGGAGCTTCGCCAAGTTTGAAAACGGTGAGCTTTACCTGGAAAACCTCTACATCGCCCCCTACGAAAAGGGATCCTACACCAACGTGGACCCCAGGAGAAAGCGGAAGCTCCTTCTTCACCGCCACGAGCTCAACCGGTTAAGGGGCAAGGTGGAGCAAAAGGGTCTCACCCTGGTACCCCTTAAGATTTACTTCAACGAACGGGGCTACGCCAAGGTGCTCCTGGGTTTGGCCCGGGGGAAAAAGGCCTATCAAAGGAAGGAAGACGACAAGAAGCGGGCCGTGCGCCGCGCCCTGGAGGAGCTATGAGGTTCCTGGCGCTGGCCTTGTTCCTCCTTCTCGCCCTGGCCCAGGCGCCAAGGCCCCTCCTGGTGGGGGGGGAGGTGGGCCAGGCCTGGTATCCCGGGGGGCGGGGCTTGGCCTACGGGGAAGTGGGCCTTATAGCCCGGGGCCTGGGACTTGCCCTGTGGCAAGGGGAAGGCCAGGTGGCCCTGGGCCTGGGAAGCCGCTACAAGGCCTTCCCCCTGGTGGCCAACGAGGCCCAGGCGGCCGCCCGGGGGGCGGCCTGGAAACGGGGGCAGGAGGTCCTTGTCCCCCTACGGCCCCTAGGCGAGGCCTTGGGCCTGGAATACCGGGCCCAGGAAGGTATCCTGCTCCGGCTTCCCTGGGCTAAGCTTCTTTCGGTGGAACGCGGGCCAGCCCGCCTTTTGCTGCGCTTCTCCCGGGAGGTGAACGCCCTGGTGGAGGGCAACAGCGTCCTCTTCCTCCTGGCCCAGGGAGAAGGGGCGGGCCTGAGCCAGGAGGCCCAGGGCCTGCGCCTGGCCCTGGAAAGCCCGCCCGCCCGGCTCTACTACCCCGGCGGGGGCCAGGTGGTCCTGGAGTGGGGTTCCCTGGCTAGACCCAGGCCCACGGTGCTCCTGGACCCGGGACACGGGGGGCAGGACCGGGGTATCTCGGCGGGGGGCTTCTGGGAAAAGGACCTCACCCTGGATCTGGCCAAGAGGGTAGCCTCCCGCCTGGCCAACGCCAGACTCACCCGGCAAACCGACCAGTACGTGCCCCTCGAGGCCCGCTTGGCCCAGGCGCAAACCGCCTCGGTGATGGTTTCCCTGCACGTGACCCAGGGCAGCGCCGTGAACCTCTACCTCCCCAAGGCCCGCACCTCTCCCCTTGCCCGGAACGCCGAGGCCCTCCTGGCCACGGCCCCAGCGGAGCAAGCCGCCTTGTTGAAGGTCTATGCCGGTGACCCGCGGCGCCTGGCCGTGGCCTTGGAAAAGGCCTTCTCTGCCCTGGGCCTCGTGCTGGCCCGGGCCGAGGGTCCCTACGCCCTCACGGACATCCCCGGGGCAGGGGTACTCCTGGAGGTGGGGGTGGAGCGGCTCAAGACTCCTGAGGCCCGCAACCAGGTGGCGGAGGCCATCGCCCAGGCCATCCGCACCTACTTGGAGTAACCATGCGCCGACTCTTGACCTTCTGGAACCTCCTTGGCCTTGCCTTCTTCGCCCTGGGGGCTCTGGTCTACTGGCAAAGCCCAGGGCACCAGGCTGCCTCCGCCCTGCCCTTGCCCTCGGAGGAGACCCTGGCCGCAAGCAGCCTGCCCATCATCCTTTACCTTCCCAATCCCCCTCAAGGCCTCCGCAAGGAAACCCGCACCCTGGAGCTGGCCCCGGGGGATACGCCGGAGAACAAAGCTCTGGCCGCCTGGGCCGAGGCCTTGCAGGCCCCTAAACCCCGGGGCCTCTACCGGATGGCCCAGGTTCTCGTGGTGGATCTTCCCGCCGATTTCCCCCTGGGTCTGGATGTCAGCCAGGAAGCCCTACGCCTCTACAGCCTGGCCTACACCCTCCTTACCACCTTCCCCCAGGCCCAGGAGGTGCGCTTCCTGGTGGAGGGGGAGCCTAAGCCGGGGCTGGCCCATTTAGACCTAAGCCAACCTTATCGCCTGCCATGAGGGAAAAGGAAGCCTGGCGCATTGACCGCTTGCTCCTCCAGGGGTTCAAGTCCTTTGCGGAGCGCACCGCTTTGGACTTTCCTGACCCCATCACCGGCATCATCGGGCCCAATGGGTCGGGCAAAAGCAACCTGGTGGAGGCCCTGCGCTTCGTGACCGGGGCCCGGGCCCACGAGCTAAGGGGACAGGAACTTAAGGCCTTCCTCTTTCACGGCAGCGATGGCCGCCCTCCCCAGGGTATGGCGGAGGTGCGCCTAGAGCTTTCCCGGGGCCGGGAGCGCCTGGTGGTGGAAAGGCGGATAGAGGGGGAGCGCTCCGTGTTCCGGGTGAATGGCCGGCCCGTGAGCGCCAAGGCCTTGGCCCTGCACCTGGCCGGCACCGGCCTGGGCCGCGGAGGGTATGCCATCGTGGGCCAAGGGGAGGTGGCCGCCCTTCTGGAGGCCCCGGAAGAGGTGCTCCTTGGCCATCTGGAGGAGGCCTCAGGACTTAGGCCCGTGGCGGAGGCGGCCCGGGCCACGGAAGAACGCCTTCGGGAAGCCTGGGACCTCTTGGAGCAGCGAAGGCTTGGGCTAGAGGAACTCCAGGCCCGGGCGGAAGGGCTAAGAAGGGAAGCGGCAACCGCGCAAAGGGCCCGGGAGCTGGACCTCCAGGTTCTGGCGCTGAAGGCAAGCCTCCTCGAGGCCCGGATAGAGGAAGCCCAGAAGGAGATGCAAAGGGCCCAGGAAAGGCTTGAAGCCCTAGCCCAGGAAGAGGAAACCCTAAAGGAGGAACGGGCAGGGCTCGAGGCCCACCGCCAAACCCTAGGCAAGAAGGAGGAGGCCTTGCGCCAGGAACTGGAGGCGGTGCGCCTTCGCCTCAAGGAACGGGAGGGCTGGGAGCGCGAGCTAAGAGAGCTTTCCCGGCTGCAAAAGACCTTGGACCGCCCCCCGCCGCCTGACCCCGGTCCCCCCGTTCCCCCTCCCCCCGTACCGGCGGAAGGACTCCGCCAGCGCCTCAAGGTCCTGCGGGCCCGGGAAAAGCAGCTAAAGGAGGAAAAGCGCCGCCACGAAGAGGCCCTGCGCCGCTATCTGAGCGAACGGGCCCGCTACGAGGAGAGGCAAAAGGCCTATGCGGAGGCCCTTGCCCGGCGGCAACGTCTGGAGGAGGAACTTGGCCGCAAGCAGGAGGCCCTGAGGGTCCTGGAGGCCCAGACAGCCCAAAGAAGACAGCTGGAGGCAAGGCTGGCCGAGCTCAAGGCCCAAGCCCAGGCCGCCCAGCGGGAGGCCGAGCGCCTCAGGCGCCTGTTGCAGGCGGGAAGCGACCTGCAAGAAGGCCCCAGAAAGGTGCGCAGGCTTCCCGGGGTCCTGGGGGTGGTGGCCGACCTGGTGAGGCCCGAACCTGGGCTGGAGCTGGCCCTGGAGGTGGCCCTGGGCCCCCGGCTCCAATGGGTGCTTACCCAGGATGAGGAAGCCGCCAAAGCCGCCATCGCCTTCCTTAAGCGGGAAGGGGGCCGGGCCACCTTCTTACCCTTAAGCCTTCTTTCCCCCCCACCTCCCCCTTCACCCCAGCCGGCCCCTGGCCTCCTGGGACCCGCTTTCCGGCTGGCCCGGCTGCGGCTCGGGGTACCCCACGAAGAGGAAGTCCTCCTCACCCTTTTCGGGGACACCCTGGTCTTCAGGGACCTGGATACCGCCCTCGCCTACCGTAAAGCGGGGGGCAGGGAACGGCTGGTCACCGTAGAAGGAGAGGTGCTGGAACGCCTGGGGGCCCTCACCGGGGGAAGGCCAAGGGGAGGAGGGGAGACCCTCCTCCTAAGACGGCGCCTGGAGGACCTCGAGGCCGAAGAAGAGCTCCTCCGGCAAAAGGTCCGGGCCCTGGAGGAGGCCTTGGCCCCCTTGGCCTCCTACCAGCACCTGGAGGAACTCCGGGCCCAGGTGGCCACCCTCCAGCGTTCCCTCGCCTCCCCCCTACCCCCGCCCCCAGAGCCCCCCCCGCCTCCCCAAGACCCCTGGGAGGAAACCCAGCTCCAGGTCCTGGAGGAGGAGCTAAGAAAGCTGGAGGAAGCCTTGGCCCAGGCCGAGGCCCACGAACGCTGGCAGCTTCTTTCCCAAGCCCAGAAAGCCTGGGAAGAGGCGCAACAGGAGGTGCGCCGCCTCCAGCTGCGAATGGAGGAGCTGAAGGCCCAACTGGCCGCCACCGAACCCCTCCTGGCCGAGATGCAAGCCCTAGAGGGCCAGCTGGTGGCCTTACGGGAGGAAAGGCGAGCGCTTCAGGAACGGGAAACCCGGGCCCTCACCCGGGCCAACGCCCTTTTGGCCGAGCGGGAAAACCTAAGCCTCCTCCTGGCCCGCCGGGAAGCCCTCCTGGAGGAGCTTTTGCGGGAGCGGGCCGCTTTGCCTCCCGTGGAAAGGATCCCCGGTACCCCCAAGGCCCTGCAGGCCA
This sequence comes from uncultured Thermus sp., assembly GCF_938010445.1. NCBI lineage: Bacteria > Thermotogati > Deinococcota > Deinococci > Thermales > Thermaceae > Thermus > uncultured Thermus sp. The sequence goes on along the minus strand of NZ_CALLUR010000061.1, from coordinate 24,486 downwards.
AGCTGGCCCAGCTAGAACGGGAGCGGGCCCGTTTAGGACCGGTGAACGCCCTGGCGGAAAGGGAACTCGTCCAGCTGGAAGCCCGCCTTGGAGCCCAGGAGGAGGAGGTCCAAGAAGCCCTGGAAGCCCTGCACCGCCTCGAGGCGGAGGCCAAGGCCGTGGAAAGGGAATACGCTGAGCGCTTGCGGGAAAGCTTCGCCGTGTTCCAGGAAGCCTTCCGGCGCAATGCTTCTGCCCTCCTGGGAGCCCAGGCCGAGGTGCGGCGGGAGGGCCGGGGCCTGAAGCTGGCGCTGGTTCCCGCAGGCAAACGCACCCAGGACCTCCGCCTCCTTTCCCTGGGAGAAAAAACCCTGGGCGCCTTGGCCTTTCTGTTCTCCCTGGGGGACCTCCAAGGGGGTCTGCCCCTGGCGGTACTGGACGAAGTGGACGCCGCCTTGGATGACGCCAACCTGGCCCGCTTCACCCGGTTCCTGCAATCGGGGCAGCAGTTCATCCTCATCACCCATCAAAAGCGCACCATGGAGGCCTGCCACGCCCTCTACGGGGTCACCGCCCAAGGAGGCGTGAGCCGGGTCTACTCCATCCGCAAGGAGGTGGCCCATGACCCTGAATGAGTACCAGCAGGAGGCCAAGAAGACCGCCCTTTACCCCGAGGCCTACCGGATCCTGTACCCCACCTTGGGCCTGGTGGGCGAAGCAGGGGAACTGGCCAACAAGGTAAAGAAGGTGCTTAGAGACCGCGGGGGAACCCTCGGCCCGGACGCTCGGGAGGATCTCCTGGCTGAGCTTGGGGACGTGCTTTGGTATGTGGCCCAGCTGGCCACCGACCTGGGGGTGAGCTTGGAGGAGGTTGCCCAAGGCAATCTGGCTAAGCTCCGCTCCCGCTTGGAGCGGGGAAGGATCGGGGGCTCAGGGGATAACCGCTAACGCAAATCACTTGCATCTGATACCCCTTTAAGGTATAGTGTCCTGCGGCTGGCACATCAGCCGAGGAGGTCTGGTATGGAAGAGACCGTTACCCTTCCCCGTCTAGACGAACCTGCGCCGGACTTCGTGGCCAAGACCACGGCTGGGGAGCTTCGGCTATCCGACCTCAAGGGCAAATGGGTGGTGCTCTTCAGCCACCCCGCCGACTTTACCCCGGTGTGCTCCACGGAGTTTCTGGCCTTCGCCAAGCGGCAAAAGGAGTTTGAGGAGCTGGGCGTTCAGCTGGTAGGCCTTTCCATTGACTCCATCTACGCCCACCTGGCCTGGCTGAAGGACCTGGAGGAGATGTCCGGGGTCCAGATTAACTTCCCGGTCATCGCCGACCTGGACATGAAGGTGTCCAAGCTCTATGGCATGATCCACCCCGCCGCCAGCGAAACCGCTGCGGTGCGGGCGGTGTTCATCATTGACCCCAACGGTATCCTCCGGGGCATGCTGTATTACCCCCTCACCACGGGTCGGAACATTGACGAGATTCTGCGCTTCATCCGGGCTCTCCAGTTCACCGACCGCACCGGCCTGAACACCCCTGCCGACTGGCAACCCGGGGAGGCCGCCATCGTCAAGCCTCCGGCCACCTTGGAGGAGCTTAAGGCCGACGAAGCCAGAAAAACCGAGTACGCCGAGTACAGGCGCTGGTACCTCCGCCTCAAGAAGGCGGAGTAGCCCATCCCCGAAAAAGCCCCCGGGGTCTCCCGGGGGCTTTCAGGGTGCATGCCCTCAGTCAAAGAGGTCAAAGATCTCCAGAAACCCCTTCTTTTTCCGGTAGGGTTTCCCTTCCTTGCGGTAGTAGACCTCCCTTTCCTCCTCGTAGGAACGCTCCACTTCCCGGGCCTCGGCCAGGAGTTTCTCCAGCTCCCCCTTGTCCAGCCAAACACCCCCGCACTGGGGGCATACGTCCAACAGGACCCCCCGTCTTGCCACCTCCCGCATGCCCACCTGGCAGTTGGGGCAAAGGAGAAGGGGCATCTACTCCTCCCGGCGGCCCATGAGGAGGCTGGCGTAGTAAAGAAGGGTGGCCAAGGAGCTGGCTAGGGCCGCCACATAGGTAAGGGCTGCCCAGGTCAACACCTGGCGGGCGGGGGCCATCTCCTGTTGGGAAAGAAAGCCCATGCGCCTTAGGAACTCCAAGGCCCGCCTCGAGGCGTCAAACTCCACCGGCAGGGTGACCAGCTGGAAAAGGGCTACCGCCAGGAAGAGGTAGAGGCCCAGCTTGGCCAAACCGATCGCCCCCACCATAAGCCCCAGGATCACCAGCCAAGGCCCCAGGTTGGAACCCAGGCTGGCGGCCGGCAGCAGGCTGGCCCTTACCCGCAGCCAAGCATACCCCTGGGCATCCTGCACCGCATGCCCCACCTCGTGGGCCGCCACCGCCAGGGCGGCTAGGCTGGGCGAGGCGTAGTTGGGCTCGGAAAGCCGCACCGCCTTGGCGTGGGGGTCGTAATGGTCGGTGAGAGCCCCCGGCACCGGCTCCACCCGCACGTGGGTGAGGCCATGGGCATCCAGGATGGCCCGGGCCACCTGGGCCCCCGTGAGGCCACGGCTATTGGCCACCCGGCTAAAGCGGGCAAACGTAGCCTGCAACCCTCCTTGTATCACCATGCTGGCCACGAAGACCAGCACCATGAGCAAAAGCGCCAACATGTCCATTCCCGTGCACCTCCTTACGGAGAGTAGCAAAAAACCGAGGCCACCCGTAGGTGGTCTCGCCATGCGCCTTCAGGCGCCCCAGCCGACCGGGGAAGGCTCCCGTACTGACGATCGGCTGGCCCCCACTGGGGGCGGCTACTCCCCGCAGGTACCTTTATACCAGACGCCCACCCCCATGGCAAGGCCCTGTTGCCAAATGTGGGCTCGTTTCCTTTATTACTTCACGCTCAGGGGTATGTTGGCCTGGGAGGTGCGGTATGGGGTATGCCCATCCTGAGGTACTGGTAAGCACGGAATGGGTTCAGGAGCGCCTGCAGGACCCACAGGTTCGGATCCTCGAGGTGGACGAGGACATCCTCCTCTACGACACCGGCCACATCCCCAACGCCCAGAAAGTGGACTGGCAGAGGGACTTCTGGGACCCCGTGGTGCGGGATTTCGTGGATGAAGAGGGGTTTGCTAACCTCATGGAAAGGCTTGGCATCTCCAACGACACCACGGTGATCCTCTACGGGGACAAGAACAACTGGTGGGCCGCCTATGCCTTCTGGTTCCTCAAGTACAACGGCCACCAGGACGTGCGCCTGATGAACGGGGGACGCCAGAAATGGGTGGAGGAGGGCCGCCCCCTCACCACCGAGGTGCCCACCTTCGCAAAAGGCCACTACCGCGTCCCCTATAGGGATGAGTCCATCCGCGCCTACCGGGACCAGGTGCTCAAGCATATCCTCAAGGTGAAGGAGGGCAAGGGCGCTTTGGTGGATGTGCGCAGCCCCGAGGAATACCGGGGAGAGCTCACCCACATGCCCGGTTATCCCCAGGAAGGGGCCCTACGGGCCGGCCACATCCCGGGTGCCAAAAACATCCCCTGGGCCAAGGCGGTAAACCCCGATGGCACCTTTAAGACCGTAGAGGAACTAGAGGCCCTGTACCAGCCCCTGGGGATCACCCCGGACAAGGACGTGGTGGTCTACTGCCGCATCGCCGAGCGCTCCAGCCACTCCTGGTTTGTCCTCAAGTACCTTCTGGGCTATCCGCACGTGAAGAACTACGATGGCTCCTGGACAGAGTGGGGCAACCTGGTGGGGGTGCCGGTGGCCAAAGGCGAGGAGTAGCCCCATCCTGCCCCTTGGCGCCCCAGGGTGGCCGGGCTCAATCCTCGGAAGCCTGCCCTAGGGCCTGGGCGGCAAGCCGACGCCCCGTGGGGGTGTCCGCCAAGCCCCCAAGGCCCGTTTCCTTTAGCTCCAAGGGCAGGAGACGGCCGATGCCCGCCATGGCCAGGATCACCTCATCGGGAGGGATCACGCTCCTGATGCCCGCAAGGGCCATGGAGGCAGCGCTCACCGCATGGACCGCATAAAACCCATTGCGCATCACACAGGGGACCTCCACAAACCCCCCCACGGGGTCGCAAACCAGGCCCAGGGTGTTCTGCAGGGCTAAAGCGGCCGCGTGGGCACAAGCCTCGGGGCTCCCTCCGAGGAGCTCGGTAACGGCGGCGGCCGCCATGGCGGCCGAGGAACCGATCTCCGCCTGGCACCCCCCGCTGGCCCCCGCGATGTAGATCTGGCGGTTGATGATCTTGGCCACGCCGGCGGCCAGGACCATGGGCATGAGAAGGGCTTCGTCGGGGATACCCAGGTGATCCGCCACCCCCAGAAGAGCCCCCGGCAGGGTCCCGGCGCTACCCGCTGTGGGTGCGGCCACAATCCGGCCCATGCGGGCGTTCTCCTCATTGACCGCCATGGCGTAGGCCTGGACCCGTTTCAAGAGGGGGTCCCGCAAGGGATCGGGGGCCTCCCACAAGGTCTTGGCGTTCCAACCCACCATCCCCGCCACGCTGGGGGCATCCGAGGCCAGACCCCTGCGGATGGAATCCCGCATGACGCCCAGGCGCTCCCGAAGCCCATCCAGGATAACCTCGGGGACTAAACCGGTTTCCTCCACCTCCTCGCGAAGCACCGCCTCCGACGCCCGGCCAGAAAGGCTTGCCAGTTCGTTCAGGGTTAATGGCATAGCCTCAGTATAGGCTTTGGCCCCATCCGCCCAGGGGCGGGCCTATGCTAAGGGCAGGAATGGGGACTCCAGAACCTAGCCTCCGCGTCCTGATCGCCGATGACCACCCCCTCTTCCGCCTGGGGCTTAGGGCGGGCCTCGAGGGGGAAGGCCTTGTGGTGGTGGCCGAGGCCCAGGACGGACAAGAAGCCCTGGACAAGACCCTGGCCCTAAGGCCAGAAGCCGTGCTCCTGGACCTCAGGATGCCCGCATTGGACGGGTTAGAGTGCACCCGGAAACTACGCCACGCGGGATACCAAGGCCTTATCGCCCTTCTCACCACCTACCAGGAGCCCGCTTTGGTACGGGAGGCCTATCTGGCCGGGGCCGACGCCTACTTTTCCAAGGAGCTGTCCGCCCCCGAGCTGAAAAGGCGCCTCCTGCGCGTAGCCCGGGGGGAGGAAATCCTCACCCCCCCTGACCTCCCCGTCCTGACCCCCAGGGAGGAAGAGGTGCTGGGCCTTCTGGCCCACGGGCTTTCCGTGAAGGAGATAGCCAAGGCCTTAGGCCTTTCCCCGGATACGGTGAAAGACCACCTGGAAAGCCTCTATGGCAAGCTCCTGGCCCGGAACCGGGTGGAGGCCTTGGCCAGGGCCAGAGCCCTGGGGTTCCTGACCAAAGCCGGAGGGCGGGATTCCCCGCCCCCCAGCACGGGATAACGGCTACTCGGCGCTGGACTCCCCTTGGGCGGGTGCCTCGGCGGCCTCGGCGATGGCTGCCTCCTTGGCGGCCTTGGCCATCTCCTGGTCCTGGCCGATGCGCTTGCGGTCGGCGCGGAGCTTACGGCGGATCTCCCTCTCGGAAAGCTCACGGATGAAGTAAAGCTTGGCCCGCCGGGCCCGGCCCCGCTGGACGATCTCAATCCGCTCAATGAGGGGGGAGTTCAGGGGGAAGATGCGCTCCACCCCTACCCCGTAGCTCACCTTGCGCACGGTGAAGCTGGTGTTGTAGCCGTTGCGCTTGATCTTGATGACGATGCCCTCAAAGTTCTGCACCCGGGTGCGGTTGCCTTCCTTTACCCGGTAGGCCACCCGTACGGTGTCGCCAGGCCGGAACTCGGGCAGGTCGGTGCGGGTATACTTGGCCTCCACCACTTTAAGAAGAGCTCCTCGGTTCATCCCAATCCTCCTACCCCAGAGGAACCCTTAGGGGTTCATGGGCAACAGCCTCTAGTCTAGCCCTCCCGGTCCGCTTCTGCAAGCCACTGGGCCTCGAGGGGCCCAAGCCTCGCCTCCCTAAGAAGCTCGGGGCGCAGGGCCAGGGTTTTCCGCAAGGCCTCCCGCCGGCGCCAGCGCTCCACCTCCTGGTGGTTCCCGGAAAGGAGGACCTGGGGTACCTTTAGCCCGCGGAACTCCGGCGGACGGGTGTAGTGGGGGTAGTCCAAAAGCCCCCCTACAAAGGAGTCCTTGCGGTGGCTTTCCGGATCCCCGATCACCCCGGGAAGAAGCCGAGCCGTGGCCTCCAACACCGCCAAGGCCGCCACCTCCCCCCCCATGAGCACATAGTCCCCCATGGATAGGGAACGGGTCACAAAGGCCTCCACCCGGGCGTCAAACCCCTCGTAACGCCCGGAAAGAAGGACCAGGTGCTCCTTCTCGGCCAGCTCCTCCGCCACCTTTTGCGTGAAGGGCTCCCCCGCCGGGGAGAGGAGGATCACCTCGTCCGCAGGGAGCACCGTCTCCAAAGCCGCCACCGCCACATCAGGACGGATCACCATCCCCGCTCCGCCGCCATAAGGGGTATCGTCCACGGTGCGGTGGCGGCCCAGGCCAAAGGCCCTTAGGTCCACCACCTCCACCCTGATGAGCCCCCGCTCCCTGGCCCTTTTGATCAGGGATTCCGAAAGCCAAGGAAGGATGAGCCCAGGGAAAAGGGTAAGGATGCTGTAGCGCATTCACTCAAAAAGCCCGGGGATGGGCTCCACGTGGATCCCTTCCGCCTCCACCCGCACGTAAGGGGCCTGCAAGGGTACCAGGAACTCCCTTTGGTCGCGAAGCCTCTCCCCCACCCCGCGGATGATCAAGACGTCCTGGGCCCCAGCGTCCAGGATGTCCACCACCTCGCCCACCTGAACCCCCTCCACGAACACCGGCAGGCCCATGAGGGCAAAGTAGTAGTACTGCCCCGCCGCCAAAGGGGGAAGTTCCGAAACCTCGGCGTACACCCTGAGGCCCACCAAGGGCTCCGCCAGCTCCCGGCTTCGCACCCCCACCAGGTGGACCACCAGCTCATCCCCCACCTGGTAGAGGTCCTCCAGCGCCCGCCAGCCATGCCCTTCCACATAGACCCGCTCCAGGTGGGCCACCACGGGCTCACCCCGGAACTTAAGCCCTCCTTGAAGGGCATAGGGCGCCCCAAACCGGCCTATCTCCACCAGGCGCATACCCCTATTATGCCAAAATCCCCTTGCCTGCGCCCACGCTGAGGAAGAAGGGGTCTAGTCCTAGCGCACCTCCACCCCCACCTTGCGCTTGGCGTAGGCCCGTACCAGGGTGCGGATGGACTCAATCACCCGGCCCTGCTTGCCGATAAGCCGGCCCTTGTCCTCAGGGGCCACCTCCACCATGTACACCGGCCCCTCGCGGGTGCGCCTTTCCTGCACCCGGACCCGCTCCGGCTGGTCCACCACGCTCTTGGCCAGGTATTCCACCAGGTCCTTCATGCCCTAATCCTAATGGGAAAACGCCGGAGGGAAAACCCTGCCGGCGCCTGGCCTCCCCCTTCACCCCCTTGGCCCCGAGCCCTGGCTATACCTGGGGCCCCAGCTGGGCGAAGGGCTAAGCGGGCTGGTCCTGCCGGAAAACCCCCGCCTGCCGGAGAAGCCTACGTGCGGTGTCCGTGGGTTGAGCGCCCACGGAGAGCCAGTACCTGGCCCTCTCCACGTCCACCTTAAGCCACTCCGGGGTGGTCTTCCGGGGATCGTAGTAGCCTATCTTTTCAATGTACGCCCCGTCGCGCTTCTTGCGGCTATCGGCCACCACGATGCGGTAGTGGGGGTTATGCTTGGAGCCGAAACGAGAAAGACGGATCTTGACCATTCTCCCTTACCTCCTGAACATTCCCATGAGTCCCCGGCCCTTGTTCTTCTCCAGGGACTTCATTAGGGCCTTGGTCTCCTCAAAGGCCTTGATGAACCGGTTGATCTCCTGCACGCTGGTGCCGCTTCCCCTGGCGATGCGCTTGCGCCGGGAGGCGTTTAGGATGCGGGGGTCCTTCCGCTCCTCGGGGGTCATGGAAAGGACGATGGCCTCCAGGCGCCTAATGGCCTTATCGTCCACCTGAACCCCTGCGGGCAAGGCCTTCCCCACCCCAGGGAGCATGGAGAGCACCTCCGAGAAGGAACCGAGGCGCTTGAGGTTTTGCATCTGTTTCAGGAAGTCCTCCAGGGTGAGCTCCTTGGCGGACTTAGGGGCTTCGGCCTCGAGGCCCGCCGCCCTCACCTTCTCCGCCAGGGTGGCCACGTCCCCCATGCCCAGGATACGGCTCGCCAGCCGGTCCGGATAGAAGGGCTCCAGACCCTCGGGGCGCTCGGAAACCCCGGCGAAGTAGATGGGCTTCCCCGTCACGTGCCGGGCGGAAAGGGCGGCCCCACCCCGGGCATCCCCGTCCAGCTTGGTGAGGATGAGGCCCGTGACCCCCACCTTCTGGTCAAAAGCCTGGGCCACCCCCAGGGCCTCTTGGCCGGTCATGGCGTCCAGGACCAGCAGCACCTCGTCGGGGCCCAAGACCTCCTTGAGGCGGGCCAGCTCCGCCATGAGGGGCTCGTCAATCTGCAGACGCCCGGCGGTGTCCACCAGGATCAGGTCGCGAACCTCCTGCCTGGCCTTTTCCTCCACCCGGCGGCGGATGGACTCGGGGCTTTCCCCGTCCTGAACCTCCAGGACGGGCACCCCGATCCTCTCCCCCAGGATGCGAAGCTGCTCCCGGGCCGCGGGGCGCTGGGTGTCGGCGGCCACCAGGAGGGGCCTGCGCCCCTTGCCCTTGTAGAAGAGGGCCAGCTTGGCGGCGGTGGTGGTCTTACCCGAGCCCTGCAAACCCACCAGGAACCAGAGGTTACGGTCCTTCAGGGTAGGGAAACGGGGCTCGCCGCCCAAGGCCTCCTTTAGGGCCTCGTAGACCGTGGCCAGGACCACCTCCGCCGGGGTAAGGCTCTCTAGGACCTTCTGGCCCAGGGCCTTTTCCCGCACGCTCTCCACGAAGGCCCTGGCCACCTCCAGGTTCACGTCCGCGTCCATCAGGGCCCGACGGATCTCCCTGAGGGTGGCCTTCAGGTCCTCCTCGCTGATGCGGCCCCGGCCCCTTAGGCGGTCTATGGCTTCCTGCAGTCTCCCCGCTAGCTTGGCAAACATGCGCCTCCCGGCCACCAGGCCGGGCCTTAGGATAGGGCACACCCCTTGAGCGTGTCAACCTCAATTTTTCCCACACTTCTAGCGAGGTCGGTTGACGGGGAAAGTCTGACCCCCTAGGCTAGAAAGGGTATGACAGGGGCTTTGCCCTCGAGTCCTAGGCCCTGAAGGCCGCCATGGGCGGCCTTCGGCGAGAAAGGAGGCCGCCTGTGGAAACGACCCTTTCCCCCCTTCGCCAAGCCCTGCGAGAAGGCGACACCCTTGCGCTTCAGAAAATCCTGGAGGAAATCCATCCCCAGGACCTCTTGAGCCTTTGGGATGAGCTGGAAGGGGAGCACCGCTACGTGGTCCTCACCCTCCTGCCCAAGGACCGGGCCGCGGAGGTCTTCTCCCACCTAGGTCCCGAGGAGCAAGCGGAGTACCTGAAAACCCTCCCCCCCTGGCGGGTGCAGGAACTCCTGGAGGAACTCTCCCTAGACGACCTGGCCGACGCCCTCCAGGCGGTGGAGGAGGAGGACCCCGAGCTCTTCCGCCGCCTAAAGGAAGCCCTGGACCCCGAGACCCGGGCCGAGGTGGAGGAACTCACCCAGTACGAGGAGGACGAGGCGGGCGGCCTCATGACCCCCGAGTACGTGGCGGTACGGGAGGGGATGACCGTGGAGGAGGTGATCCGCTTCCTGCGCCGGGCCGCCCCCGATGCGGAAACCATCTACTACATCTACGTGGTGGATGAGGCGGGCCGCCTTAAAGGGGTGCTCTCCTTGCGGGACCTGATCGTGGCCGACCCCCGGACCAAGGTGGCGGAGATCATGAACCCCAAGGTGGTCTTCGCCCGCACGGACACCGACCAGGAGGAGGTGGCCCGCCTCATGGCCGACTACGACTTCACCGTTTTGCCCGTGGTGGATGAGGAGGGGGTGCTGGTGGGTATCGTCACGGTAGATGACGTCCTGGACGTGATTGAAGAGGAGGCCACCGAGGATATCCACCGCCTGGCCGCCGTGGACGTGCCGGATTTGGTCTACAGCCAGGCCTCCCCCATCGCCTTGTGGCTGGCCCGGGTGCGCTGGCTGGTGATCCTGATCCTGACCGGCATGGTCACCAGTTCCATCCTGCAAGGGTTTGAAAGCCTCCTCGAGGCGGCCACGGCCCTGGCCTTTTACGTACCCGTGCTCCTGGGCACGGGAGGCAACACCGGCAACCAATCCGCCACCCTCATCATCCGCGCCCTGGCCACCCGGGACCTGGACCTTAGGGACTGGCGGCGGGTCCTCCTCAAGGAAAGCCTGGTGGGAAGCCTTCTGGGCCTCACCCTGGCCACGCTGCTGTTGGGCAAGGTCTTTCTGGATGGCCACGCCCCCCTGGCCCCAGTGGTGGGCCTAGCCCTCTTCCTCCTGGTCCTGTTTGCCAACCTGGTAGGGGCCATGCTCCCGGTGGTGCTGAGGCGTCTTGGCGTAGACCCGGCCTTGGTGTCCAATCCCCTAGTGGCCACCCTTTCGGATATCTCGGGCCTCCTCATCTACCTTACCGTGGCCCGGCTTCTCCTTAACCTGGGATGATGCGGCTTTCCATGGTGGTGGAGTGGAGCAAGGGAAGCCCCTTCCGCTATGCCTGGAAGGAAGGGAAGCTCCGCCTGGTGGCCGTGGACCAACCGGCGCCGGTAAACTACGGCCTCATCCCGGGCCTCATCAATCCCGCCGACGGGGAGGAGGTGGATGCCGTGTATCTGGGCCCACCCCTCCCCCCGGGAACCCGGGTGGAAGGAGAAGTGGTGGGGATGGTGTGGCTAGCGGATGGGGATCACAAGCTGGTCCTAGCGGATGCCACCCTCCCCAAGGACCAGGAGCTGGCGCCCCTTCTGGCCTGGTTCTCCCCTGAACGCCAGGCCCGCTTCCTAAGCCCCATAGAGGCCCAGGCCTTCCTGGTAAAACTGGGCCTTCCTCGCTAACACCCATCCCGATAGAAGGCCATCCCGCAGGCCCAAAGCCAAACCGGGCCCCAATGGAGCCACGCACACCCATGGAGCCTAGGGTCTTAATCCCCTTTTGGGGAAGCCTCTCGTGCGGCGGCACCTCCATAAGAACGACGTCCCAGACAATGCCCCTATTAGGAAGGTTTGGGAGAAGGCTGACGCTTGGAATGTACACATGGCGAATAACGGGGGCTTTGCGGGTTTGGTGCCGCGGTATGCCTCAAGGAGAAGAGCCATCAAAAGGTGAAAACCCATACTCCCCTTGCGCAAGAAGCTTCCCGCCCTCTGGTCCGAAGCCCCGGCCCTAGCCCCTTCGCGTAAGGGCATGCCGAGGGCGACGCGTCTGGGGGAAACCACGTGTGGAACAAGGCCGACCAAATTCGCTTGTCTGGTGAAATCTTTTGCGCGGCAAACCTGCGGACAAACATATGGGCAGGGAGCAAGCCCCTTTATACAGGCCCAGGGAAGGAGTGCAGGCCTTATAAGCGTTTGTCCTCTTCCCATAACCACTCCACCGGCTATACCCTTGCGTTTGCCTAAGGTATACTCTCCTGGGAGGACCACCAAATATGAACCCTAAGCGCAGGCAGATTCTGAAGGCTGGAGCGGCCTTTATCGCTCTCACCCAGGTGGAAAGCCCAGCAAGGGCGCAAAAGGCTTCGGGGATTACCTGGTCCCCTTACGTGGTCTATCTCAACGCCAACGCCAAGGCCTTCATCGTAGACACGCGCACTGACGAGATTGTGGCTACGTTGCCCACCGCCAAGGGGGCCACTTTGGGGAGCATGACCCCCGACGCCAAAAAGGTGTACGTGTCCGGCGCGGGTGAAGGGGAAACCCGGGTGGTGGTGCTGGACCTGGAAAAGCAGCAGGTAGCCAAGGTTTTGCAAACCGGTAATCGGCCCAAGCACGGCCTGGTAAGCCCCGACGGAAAGCTGGTGGGCGTGGATCACTGGGGGCTCAGCGATGGCAAGCTCCGGCTGGTCTTCATCCGGGTGGAAGACGACTCCATCCACAAGGTTATTGAGGTCCCCGTGACCAAGGCTCCCAAGGGCGTTACCTCCATGCACAACGCCTGGAGCCTGGACGGGCGGTACTTCTTCACCATGGATCGGGTGGACGATCGCCTGGTGGTGGTGGACACGGCCACCTGGGAGGTGCAGACCCATCCCGCCCCCAGTGTGCCCCACTATGCAGTGGTGAGCCCAAACGGGAAGGAACTCTGGTTGATTCATGAAGGTAACGACCAAGTCCGGCCAGGCATTGCCGTTTATGACCTCACCCGGCCCGGGCGCCCCATCGTCCAGCGCATGGATATGCCCCTCATTGGGGAGGAAGCCGTGGAAGCCCACCATGGGAACTTCAGCCAGGATGGCCGGTTTTTCCTAGCCTTAAACCGGGGGCCAGGCAACAACCTGCGGGGACGGGAAGTGGCCATCTTCTCCGCCGTCAGCAAGCGGTTGGTGCACCGGCTGACCTGTGCCAGCACGGGAGTAGGCCACACGTACAACACCCCCGATGGCCGCCGGGTGGTGGTCACCAACTACGGGAACAACGTGATCACCATCATTGACCTGGTGGGGATGCGCACCGTTAAAGACCTGGTGATCGGCAAGGGGCGCATGGGACACGTGGCCTTTACCCCAGATGGGCGCTACGGTTACCTCTCCAACGCCGATGGCAACCTCTACAAGCTGGATATGGCCCGCCTCGAGGTGGTCAAAACCATCGTCACGGGGGAAACCTCAGGCGGGGGGCAGGTGCTGAACGTCTGGACCAACGTCTTTGAGGAACTGCCTAGAGGATGAGCATGGCATCCCCCAAGGAGTAAAACCGGTACCGCTCCGCCACCGCCAGCCGGTAGGCCTCCATGGTCCTCTCATAGCCCAAAAAGGCCGCCACCAGCAGGAGGAGGGTGGAGCGGGGCAGGTGGAAGTTGGTGAAAAGGGCGTCTATCACGCGGAAGGTGTAAGGAGGGCGGATGAAGAGCCGGGTTTCCCCCGCACCCGGCACCACCCCCACCCCTTCCCGATAGGCGCTTTCCAAGGCCCGCACCACGGTGGTGCCCACCGCCACCACCCGCCTCCCCTCCTTCTTGGCCCGGTTTACGGCCTCGGCGGTTTCCTGGGGGATTTCAAAGGGCTCGGAGTGCATCGGGTGGCTTTCCAGGTCCCCCTTGACCGGGCGGAAGGTACCGGGCCCCACATGAAGGGTTAGGAAACGAAGCTCCACCCCCATCTCCGACAAGCGGGCGAGAAGCTCAGGGGTAAAGTGCAGCCCCGCCGTGGGCGCCGCCACCGAGCCCGGGCGCTTGGCGTAAACGGTCTGGTAGCGCTCAGGGGGAATCCTGGCCTTGATGTAGGGGGGCAAGGGCACCTCCCCCACCTCTTCCAAATGGGCCAGGAGGTCCCCTTCAAAGCGAAGAAGCCGCACCCCACCCTCCTCCACCCCCACCACCTCCGCGTGCAGGCCGGGAACCTCCCGCAAATCCCGCGGCGAAAGAAAGCGCAGCCAAGTCCCAGGCTTGGCCTTCCTCCCAGGCCCCACCAAAGCCTCCCAAAGACCTGGGGACCTTTCCCGCACCAACAGCACCTCCACCCTTCCCCCTGTGGGCCTCGTAGCCAGGAGACGGGCCGGGATTACCCGGCTCTCGTTGAAGACCAGGACATCTCCCGAGCGTAGGTACTCGGGCAGGTCCCGCACCCGGCGATGTTCTACCCTAAAAGGACCCTCCCGATACACCACCAGCATCCGGGCCAGGTCCCGGGGCTCCACCCCCTCTTGGGCGATGAGCTCCGGGGGAAGGAAGTAATCGTAAGCCTCCAGGCTCATCGCTCGGTGTTTTTGGGCTCCATGAAGGCGTTGGGAATCTCCGGGAGGTGCGTAAAGCGGTCCACGGCGTCTATGAGCCTCTGGGCCGTGGTCTCGCGAAAGGCGATCACCTCTACCCGGATGCCCCTTTCCATGAGGACCTCGAGGATCTCCACAAAATCCCCATCCCCGCTTCCCAGGACCACCACGTCCAGGTGGGGCATGAGCCGCACCATGTCCGCAGCGATACCCATATCCCAGTTGCCCTCGTAGATGGGCTTCCCTCCCTCGCCCAGCTCCTTCACCGTGAGGTACATGCGCCTAACCCGGTAGCCGATGGTGGAAAGCTTATAGATGAAGGGCCAGGCGGAGGTATCCCCCTCCTTTTCCACCACATAGGCGGTGGCCCGCACCAGGCGCCTCCCCCCCACGGCAAAACGCAGGAGGCTCTCAAAGTTCACGTTGCGCTCATAGTAGTCCCGGGCGGAGTGGTAGAGGTTTTGGGTGTCCACGAAGACGCCCACCCGCTGGTCAGGATGCTGGCCGAGTTCCATCGGCCTCCATCTTACCCCGCATTCCTGAGACCTGCCGCCACCCCCAACAAGGAAAGCAAGAGGGCCTTCCTCAGGGCCTCGTCCTCCCGGCCTCCGGGGGCACGGTAGCGGCGGAGGAGCTCCACCTGCACGAAGTTGATGGGGTCCACGTAGGGGTTGCGTAGCCCGATCTGCCTTTCCAGGGTCCTTTGGTTGTGGAGGAGGGGGGCCTGGAAGATGCCTTCCAGAAGCGCCACCGTCTTGCGGTACTCCTGGGCGATGCCATGGAAAAGGGGATGAAGCTCCTCGGGCACCAGGCGCAGGTAAAGCCCCGCCACCCCGATATCCGCCTTGGCCAGGGCCATGGCGGCGCTCTCCAAGGTGGTGGCAAAAAAGGGCCATTCCTGGTACATCTGTCTGAGAAGATCCAGGGGAAGGCTTTCCAAGGCGCTAAGCCCATACCAGCCCGGCAGGAGAAGGCGCACCTGGGTCCAGGCCATCACCCAGGGGATGGCCCTCAGGTCCCGGATCTCCCGCACCCGGCCGTGCCGGTACACGGGGCGGCTGGCGATGGGAAGTTCCCCGATCTCCCGGATGGGGGTGAGGGCCTCAAAGAAGGGGAAGAAACCCTCCTGGGCCAGAAGGGCCCGGTACCGGCGCACGCTCTCCTCCCCCGCCTGCCAAAGGGCCTCCCGCCACTCGGGTTTGGGTTCCATCCCCTCCCCCAAGGCTGCCTGGGCGAAATGGTAGAGGAGCTGCTCCAGGTGGCGCACGGCCAGCTCAGGGTGGCTGTACCGGTCCGCCAAGGCTTCCCCTTGCTCCGTGAGACGGATGCGGTGCCCCACGCTCCTAGGGGGCAGGCTGGCGATGGCCCGGCCTGCGGGGCCCCCACCCCGGGCGGTGGAGGTACCCCGGCCGTGGAAGAAGAAAACCGGCAGGCCAAAGCCTTCCCCCACCCTGGCCAAGGCCTCCTGGGCCTCGTACAGGGCCAGGTTGGCGGCCAGGAAGCCCACATCCTTGTTGGAATCGGAGTAACCGATCATCACCTCCACCCCACCCCGGCCCCGAGCGTGGGCAAGAAAGACGGGGTTGGAGAGAAGGCGGGCCAGCACCTCCGGGGCCCGGTGGAGGTCCTCTAGGGTTTCAAAAAGGGGCACCACGTCAAAGGGCAAGGAGGCGCCCGGGCGGTATAACCCCACCTCCCGCGCCAGGAGGAAGACCGCCAGGATGTCCGCAGGATGGTGGGTCATGGAGACCACATGGGCCCCCTTGTCCCGCCAGGCCCTAAGGGCCCCCAGGGCCACCCGCAGGGCCTCGCCCCTGGGCTCCTCCCCCACGGGCAAAAGGGGGCGGGCGCTTGCCAGCTCCCGGGTGAGAAGCGCCTCCTTCTCCTCCGGGGAAAGGGAGAGGAAGCCGGGATGGACACCCCCCACGAGGAGAAGCTCCTGGGCAGCCTCCAGAAGCTTTATGGACTCCTCCCTGAGGTCCAGGGGAGCCAGCTCCAGGCCGAAAGCCTGCAGGCGGGCCTCGAGGGGCCGGAAAAAGGAGAGGGCCACCTGCCCTAAGCCCACCGTCCCCAGGCCCTCCTCCGCCATCCGCAGGGCCTTTAAAAGCTCCTCGGTGCTGAGCTCTTCCCTTTCCAGCCGGGCATAAAGCCGGGCAAAGAAGCGGCGGTAGGGTTCGCCGGGAAAGCGCTCCACCCCTTCTCCCCCCTCCCGGATACCCCGGGGGACGGGCACCTTGGTCTCGGAGAGGGAGAGGTCCCGCACCAGCCCCTCCAGCTCCCCTAGAAACCGTTCCCGGGCCACCTGGCGGGCATACCGACCCGCGAAGGCGGTCACCTCTGGGGTGACGAAGGGGTTGCCATCCCGGTCGCCTCCGATCCAGCTCCTAAAGCGCACCGGACTCTTCAGGCGGGGCCGTTTGCCATACACCTGTTCCAGGGCCGCCTCGAGGCCCTCCACCACCCGCGGCACCGCCTGCCAAAGGGTGGTGGGCAGGTAGTACAGCCCCCCCTTGATCTCGTCCTCCACCGTGGGCCTGGCCTTGCGCACCTCCTCGGTGGCGTAAAGCAGGGCTACCCTGGCTGCCAAGCGGGAGCGGTCCTTGGCCTCCAGCTCTTCTTGAAGCTTTTCCAGATGGTATCTTAGGGTCCGCCGGCGGGTCTCGGTGGGATGGGCGGTGAAGGTGAGCCATAGCTCCAGGCGGTTGAGGTGGGCCTCCACCTCCTCCAGGGAAAGACCCCTTTCCTTCAGGGCCTGGGCCAAGGCCAGGAAGCCCTCGGGCCTAGGGTTCTCCGGGGTTTCCGCCTGGGCCCTGAGCCGGTTCACCCGCACCCGGTGCCTCTCCTCCGCCAGGTTCACCAGGTGGAAGTAGTGGGTGAAGGCCCGCACCAGGGCCTCCGCCTCCTCTAGGGAAAGCCCCTCCACCCGCTTTAGGAGGACGGCGCTCGCTCCCTCGTCCCCTTGCCGCCGGGCTTTGGAAAGCCGGCGCACCTCCTCCACCAAGGCAAAAAACCGCTCCCCCGAGATGGCCCGGATGGCCTCCCCCAGAAGGCGACCCAAAAGGTCCACCTCCGCCCGCAAGAGGTCAAAGGTGTCCTCCTTCCCCTGCGTCAAGGTTCCTCCCACACATAAGGGCCTATGGAAACCCCCTTGCCTCCTTCCAGAATCAGCTCCGTGGCATGGAAACGGGCCCTTCCCTGCGCAGCCCTAAAGGGCTGGGGCCTACCCGTGAGGAAGCGGGCCAGGAAGGTTTCCACCTCCCCACCGATGATGGACTCGTAGGTGCCGGTCATGCCCACATCGGTCTGGTACAGGGTACCCTTGGGCAGGCGCATGGCGTCCAGGGTGGGCACGTGGGTATGGGTGCCCAAGACCGCAGAAACCCGCCCGTCCAGGTAGTGGGCCAAGGCCATCTTCTCGCTGGTGGCCTCGGCGTGCACCTCCACCAGGATATAATCCGCCCTTTCCTGGGCCAAAAGGGCATCCAGGGTGCGGAAGGGATCGTCCAGGGGGTCCATGAAGATCCGGCCCATCACCTGCACAAAGAGGAGGCTCTCCTCCCCTGCCCAAAGCCGCCACCAACCCCGCCCCGGGGTACCCGGAGGGTAGTTGAGGGCCCGGACCACCGGCTCCTTTTCCAAAAGGTCGTAGACCTCCTTGTGGTCCCAGGCATGGTTCCCCAAGGAAACCAGGTCCACCCCTGCCTCGCGTAGGATGCGGTAGGAACGACGGTCTAGGCCCTTGCCCTTGGCGGCGTTCTCCCCGTTGGCAATGACCAGATCGTACCGGTCCCGGATATCCGGCAGGTGCAGGCTCACCGCCCTGAGACCGGGCTCGGCCATCACGTCGCCGATGAAGAGGACCCGCATGGGGGCATTATACGCACCCGTCCGGGTCCTTTCAGGTTCAACCCACCTTGATGTACGCGTACCCTTTGGCCTGGAGCTCCCCTAAAGCCCCCACCCCAGAGGGCACCCACTTGAGGAACGCCTCCGGCAGAAGTTTGTCCTTGGGGATGTTGTTCCGGCTAAAGGTGATCTCGCAGAGGTAGTATTCCACCCTCAGCTGGGCCAGCTGCTTCACCCGGCGGAAAAGGGCCTCCCGGTCATACTGGGCCGAGGCCCACGGGGTACCCTCCAGATCCTTGAGGAAAAACTGAACCCCAGCCCCATGGGCCACCAGCACGACTTTTTGAAGGAGGCGTTGCCGTAGACGGAGAGGTGGTTGCCGATGTTGGCCTGCATCGGCCCAAAGCGGTTGGGGTCCCCGAAGTCCAGGTGGTACCCTACGGCCACGGGGGTTTCCTCCTTGAAGCCCTCCTAGGCCAGCCGCTCCTTGGCCCGCACCCCCAACAGGGAACCCGCCCCCAAAAGAGCCCCCAACCTCAACAGAAGCCTGCGATCCATACTCCCTCCTTCCTACTTTAGGGGGAAAGCGTACACCCTTGATTGGCCCTAGGTCAAGGGTACAGAACGCATTATGGATAAACCCGGCCTCCTGGTCTAAGACCGGGCACTTATTGGGGCGTACCCTGGAGGCTCTCTTTGTTACCGCCTCCTCATGCGCTACGCTTTTGCAAAAGGTAAACGACCCCGTAACCAATGGCCGCCAGTATCAGCAAAGGGATGGCGAACTTAAGTAACTCCCAGATTAAGCCGGAAAGCGCTAGGAGCACCCGACCCAAGAAGGTGAAGACCCATCCCCCCACCCAAAGGGCAAGGAGAACCCCCACCACCACCAAAAGGCCCAAAACTACCCATTCCAGGATGTCGCGCAGGGTCCGTTCCATGGCTTAAGCATACACTGGAAATGTGGAGGGGTACCACCTGGAGGAAGGCATCGTGGTGGGGCGCAAAGCCTTACCCCAAGGGGACCTGCTCCTGCGGTTCCTAACCCCAGGGGGAAGCCTCGAGGCCATGGTGCGCAAAGGCCTCCGCCCCACGGGGCGTTCGGGAAGGCTTTCCCTCTTTCACCATGTGCGCTTCCAGCTTTACCGCAAGGGCGAGGGCCTGCCCACCCTCACCCAAGCCGAGCTAATGGGCCGGCTCCATGGTCTGGAGGAGCCTAGGCGCTTCCTTCTGGCCTCCTTTCTGGCGGAACTCGCCTACCGCCTGGCCTCCCCCGAGGCCGCGCCCAGGATCTACCCCGTCTTCATCTCGGGCCTACGGGGCATCGCCAAACACCCCCGGCCCCTGCTACCCCTGGTATGGGCAGGCTGGCGGGTGGTGAAGGCGGGGGGCCTGGGTCCCAACCTTTTGGGGCCGGGTTTATACCTGAAGACGGGCCGCCTGCAGGATGAGGGCATCTACCTGGGGGAAAGGGGCGTGGAAGCCCTCAGGGCCATCCTCCACCTCCCGGGTAGCGAGGCCCTGCCCTATCTGGAGGAGGCTCCCTTGGAAAGGCTACTGCTGGCCCTCAAACACCATGCGGAAGAGGCCCTGGGCCCTCTGAAGGCCACGCCCGCGCTCACCGCGGAACTATAGGGGCTTGATCTCCAGGATGGTGTAGACCTGGGCTCCCTTCTTGCCCCTTATCTCCACCACGTCCCCCACCTTCTTGCCCAAAAGGGCCTGGCCCAAGGGGGACTCGTCGGAGATCTTGCCGCTGAAAATGTCCGCCTCGTGGCTCCCTACAATGGCCAAAGAGAGCCTTTCCCCGGATTCGGTTTCCAGCTCCACCTGGCAGCCCAAGGCCACCTGCTCATAGGAGCCATTCCCCTCCACCACCACCGCCCGGGCCAAGAGATCCTCCAGCTGGGCAATCCGGGCCTCATTCTGCCACATGGCCCGGCGGGCCTCATCGTAGCCGGCGTTCTCCCTTAAATCCCCTTCCTCCAAAGCCTGCTCAAAATCGGCGGAAATCTCCTGCCGCTTGGTGGTCTTTAAGTGGTTGAGTTCCTCCTGAAGGCGCCTATAGCCTTCTGGGGTCAGGTAGACCGGCTTCTTCATCCCTTCCCTCCGCGTAAAAAGGGGCACCAGCCCATGGGGATGGGCTGGAGGTACCGCTATTCAGTATAGCAGGCGGGAAGGAAGCGTTCCACCAAGGGGGCCAAAGCCTCCGGAAGCGGCCCCACGGGCAAAAGCCCCACCCCGCTTCCCGCTAGGAGCAAGTTTCCCCTTGCCCCTTCCCGCTCCCCTCCCCGACGGCGCAGGGCCAGTTGCGGCGGAAGAGGTGGCGGTTCGGCCAAGGGAAGTTCCCAGGGGTAAAGGCGGGCCCTTTCCACCCTGAGGCCCAGTTCCCAAGCCGCCTCAGCCACCTTTATCCGGGTGATCCCCTCGAGGCCCCCCTCCAGGAGCAAGAGCACCCCATCCCGGTAAAGGAGGGGGCTGGTGCGGCTTCCGTCCACCACATGGCCCTCGCCATCCTGCAAAAGCCCCTCAAAAGCCCCCTGCCCCTCCGCCTCCTTCCAGGCCAGACGGTAGGGCAGGTAGTTGCCCGTCTTAAAGCGGTACAGGTCCGGATGCACCCGGTAGGGCGTCAGGAGAACCCGCACCCCTTCCTCATAGGCCGCCAAGGGAAGGGGCGTATAGGGCCGGGCCTCGGTAAGCCAGACCCCCTCCCCCACGGTGAAGCGGAGGCGGAGGCAAGGAAGGTGGGAAAGCTCTTTCTTAAGGGCCTCGAGGTCCTTCAGGAACACCCCATCCCCCGGGTAAGGAAGCCCCAAGGCCGAAGCATGCCGCCTTAGGCGGTGGAGGTGTTCCCCAAGCCAAAGGGCCTCTCCCCTTTCCACCCGCAAGGTGGTGAAAACGCTTAGGCCATGGTACAAAAACCCTTCCGGAAGGGGCTCGCTGAAGGGCTCCCCTTTCAGGAGCACCCGCCTCAGGTCTCCTCCAGGAACCTTGCCAGAAGCTCCATCCCCCACGGGGACAGGATACTCTCCGGGTGGAACTGGACGCCATAGGCCCGCCTGCCGTCCCAGATGGCCATGGGCACCCCCTCCGCTGTCCAGGCCAGAAGGCGCACCTGGGGAGGAAGGTTTCTAAGGGCCAGGGAATGGTAGCGGGCAAAGGGAAGGGGATTGGGTAGGCCAGCAAAGAGCCCTTCCCCGCTATGGAACATGGGGTGGGCCTCCCCGTGGACCGGCCTTTCCCGGTAAAGCTCCGCCCCCAAGGCTACCCCCAAGGCCTGGTGCCCCAGGCATACCCCCAAGAAAGGCATCCCTTCCAGCAAGGCCTGTTGCGTCCAGGCCAAAACCCTTCCCGCGGCAAAGGGGTCCTTGGGCCCTGGCCCCACCACCAGGTGGGTAAAGCCTCGGAAACGGGGAGGCTCCTCCTGGTCCACCACCACCACCTCCGCTCCCAGGGCCCTCAGGTAATCCACCAGGTTGTAACTAAAGGAATCGCGGTTTTCCAGGAAAAGCACCCGGGCCCTTACCTGGCGGGGAGGAGGGGGTGGGGCCCAGGAGTCCGCAGGTTTGGGGGGTCTCGGCCTGGCCCCCGGCTGGCCCCGGTCCAAGGCCAAGAGAAGGCTTTCCGCCTTGTGGAGGGTTTCCCGGTACTCCGCTTCGGCCTGCGAACCGATCACGATCCCCGCCCCAGCGGAGAAAAGCACCTCCTCCCCCACCCTTTGAAAGGAACGGATGAGGATGTTGAAATCCGCCCCCCGGCCCGAAACGTACCCCAGGCTCCCCGTGTAAGCCCCCCGGGGTACGGGCTCCAGGTCGCGGATGGCCTCCATCACCGTCCCCTTGGGGGCCCCGGTGATGGTGCCCCCCGGGAAGAGGCTGGCGAAGACCTGGCCCAAGGAAGCCCGGGCATAGCCTTCCACCTGGGAGACCAGGTGCATGACGTGGGCGTAGCGCTCCACGGTGAAAAGTTCCCGCACCCTCACGGTGCCCGGCAAGGCCACCTTGGCCAGGTCGTTGCGCAGGAGATCCACCAGCATGGCATGCTCCGCCCGCTCCTTGGGGGAGGCCAGGAGCGCCTGCTCCAAGGCCAGGTCCTCCTCCTCCGTTCGCCCCCGGGGACGGGTGCCGGCAATGGGCCGGGTACGTATCCGGCTTCCCACCTTCTGGAAAAGCCGCTCCGGGCTACCCGAGACCACCGCCCAACCCTCCCCCTCCACAAGCCCCATGAAGGGGGAAGGGTTCAAGGAACGAAGACGGGCATAGAGGAGAAGGGGGTCCACGGTGCCCAGGAGCCGGAAGCGGTGGGAGAGGTTCACCTGGTAGACCACCCCGGCCCGGATCCTCTCCTGGACGGCAGAAACCCCATCCAGGAAGGCCTCCTTGGGGAAGTCGGACACCAGGGGGTGAGGGGGCAAAGGAGGGGGGTTGTAGGAAAGGGGCTTCAAGGGGAAGGAGGGGATACCCACCAGCCTCCCCCCCAGAAGGGCGAATCCCTCGGGGTAGTAGGAGAATGCGGCCTCGGGAAGTCCAGAAAGGGGCTTGTGGGTGGCCAGGCCCAGGTGCCGGGCAAACTCGTAGGCAAAGAACCCCATCCAGGCAGGGAAATACCCCCTCCCCAGGCCCTTCTCCAGGTAGGCGAAGATGTCCAGGGCCTCGCCCACCCGCTTTCCGTCCAGGTAAAGCCGGCCCTCCCACACCTCGAGGTGGTGCTTAGGCCGCACCCCCAGGAGAGAAAGTTGGGAGAAAGGGGTCCTGACCCCTAAGGATTCCAGGAGAAAGGGCTTTAGCCCCAAGGTACGGGCAGCGTGGTAAAGCCCCAACACGGGGCCAAGTATACGGGTCCCACCGCAAACCGTTAAGCGCCTTGCCCATCCGCCACCTATCCCTTATCTTTTCCAACAAGGGGGTTAAAGGTGGACCGGTACTGCCCCGAACCCCGGGTCAGGATGGAAAAGGACCTGCCCCCTTGGAAGGTCCATTCCACCCCCCTGTTGGGGGTTTGCTGGATCGGGAACCGGTTTCTTGCCGTAGGGTGGCACGGCTTGGTTTTGGAAAGCCAAGACGGGTCCCACTGGGATTCGGTGAGCATCCCGACCCCCCTACCCCTCACAAGCTGCACCCACGGGAAAAACCTTTTGGTGGTGGTAGGCGCCCGGCAAAGCATTTGGGTTTCCAAAGGGGACGGGACCTTTCAGGAAGTACATGGGGGCCGCGACCAACGGGGCCTTTGGCAGGTTGTCCACGGGCATGGGCGCTACTTGGCGGTAGGCATGGAGGGACTGGCCTTAACCTCCCAAGACGGCTACAAGTGGCACCTCCTGAACCTCGGTGTAGAGGCCAACCTCTGGGGAGCTGCTTTCGGCCAAGGACGGTTTGTGGTGGTGGGCGACCGGGTGATCCTGGTTTCCCGCGACGGCATACGCTTTGAAAAGCACCCCGCCCCCGGGATTCTCAACGCCGTAACCTATGCTGAAGGCCTTTGGGTAGCGGTGGGCTGGGGCGGATTGATCCTCACCTCCCAGGACGGACAGACTTGGAAGGAACAAGCCTCCTGGACCTGGAAAGGACTCTTCGGGGTCACCTATGGCCGGGGAACCTGGGTGGTGGTGGGAGAACAAGGCACAGTCTTGGCCTCCAAGGATGGTCAGGCGTGGCAACGGGGCCAGCTGGAGGGAAAGCCCTTCCTTACCGATGTTGCTTGGAACGGCACCCACTTTGTGGCCACGGGCTGGGGGTCCTCCCTCTACACCTCCCTGGACGGTTTCCTTTGGTACCCGGTCCACCCGGGCACGGGCCAAAACCTTTTTGACCTTACCTATGGTCAAGGCGGGTTCGTGGCCGTGGGGCACGAGGGTTCCCAAGGTGTTCTCCTCTTCTCTCCCAATGGCTTGTGTTGGCACCTGGCCGCCCGGATGCCGGGCTGGGCCATGGGAGTGACCTGGGGCAAGGGCCGGTTCGTAGCCGTGGGTGAAAGGGGACTTGTAGCACTTTCCACCGACGGAAAGCGTTGGCAACGGATCCCACACCTCCCACCGAAGTGGCTCTATGGGGTGGCCTTTGGCCACAATCGGTTCGTGGCCGTGGGCGAAGTCCTTCTCCTGTCGGAAGACGGCCTATCCTGGCAAAGCTTTCCCCTACCCGAGAATCACTCCCTCCTGGGAGTGACCTTCGGCAATGGGGTGTTTTTGGCGGCGGGAGAAAGGGGCAGACTCTTCGCCTCCTCCGACGGCCTAAGTTGGCAAACCGTTTTGGTAGGGAGCACCCCCTGGTTCAAAGGCCTGGCCTATGGCAACGGGCGATTTGTGGCCACGGGGTACGGAACGGTATTGGTAGCCCAAAGAGGTTGGGACTGGGAGGAGGTTCACGCGCAGCACCTTCCCAAGTACCTCCCCAGCGTAGCCTATGCCGAAGGCCGATTTGCTCTGGTAGGCCATCCCCGTCCTGGAAACGGCGTGGTCGCCTTTTCGGAGGACGGCCACGCCTGGGACGACCTCCACCCTCTCCACACGGAACCGGAAGCCATTGCCTTTGGCGAGGGGCGATGGGTGGTTGCCGGGGTGTGCGGCACCCTCTTGAGCGGGCCTAGTCCACGTTAAAGTACCGCGCCTCGGGGTGGTGCACCACGATGGCGCTGGTGCTATGCTCCGGGTCCAGCTGGAAGTTCTCCGTGAGGCGAACGCCTATCCGGGCAAAGACCATGAGCCGGTCCAGCTTGGCTTGGTCGGCTAGATCAGGGCAGGCGGGGTAGCCGAAGGAGTACCGGGCCCCTTGGTAGCCCTGT
>NZ_CALLUR010000060.1:0-2525 GCF_938010445.1 uncultured Thermus sp. | reverse complement strand
TGGTGCCGAGGGGCGGAATCGAACCGCCGACACTGCGATTTTCAGTCGCATGCTCTACCAACTGAGCTACCTCGGCCTGGCGGCCCCGACGGGACTCGAACCCGCGATCTCCCACGTGACAGGCGGGTGTGTTAACCAACTACACCACGGGGCCTTGGGTTGTTGCCGGGTCGGGGGCGTCCGACCGGGCACTTAGGATGATAGCCGGGGGAAAGGGCGGTGTCAAGCTTAAGCTGGAGCGAGGTCTTTGCCTACCACCGGACCCGGAAGGGAATAGGAAAGCGGAGCCTCCTGGTGGACCGGGGGGAGTCGGGGTACCGGAATGTGTTCTTGCCCGATGGCCGCATCCTCTACCAGGGCGAGGGTAAGCGGGGAAACCAGGAGCCCATAGGGGGAAACCTGCGGCTACTTCTGGCCCAGCAGGAGGGTACCCCCTTTAGGGCTTTCCTCCGCGAACGGCCTGGCCTTTGGCGGGACCTGGGGTGCTACCGGGTGGAGGGGCACCGCTACGCCCTCCTGCCTGAGGAAGGCCGGTGGGTGTACTGGTTCACCCTTGCCCCTTGTGGATGCGCAGAAGCCCCTTGAGGGTTAAGTCCTCATCCACCACGTCAAAGGAGGGGCAGAGGTCCTTAAGGGTTTCCGCAAAGCCGCCGGTGGCGATCACCAAGGCCTCGCCGGCTTCCATCTTGAAGCGGCGCACCATGCCCTCCACCAAAGCGGCGTAGCCATAGACCAAGCCCGAGCGCAGGGCCTCCAAGGTGTTCTTGCCCACCACCCGGGCGGGGGGGACTAGGTCAATGCGGGGGAGCTTGGCAGTGCGGGCGGCCAGGGCGTCGGCGGCGGTCTGGGGACCGATGGTGATGGCCCCGCCTAGGTAGCGGTTGGGAACTTCCACCAGGTCAAAGGTGGTGGCGGTGCCGAAGTCCACCACAATGTAGCGGCCGGTGGGGCTTTCGTAGCCCAAGGCTCCCACGGCGTTCACCAGGCGGTCGGTGCCGGCTTCCTTGGGGTTGTCTATGCACACCTCCAGCCCCGTGGCCTCGGCGTCCACCACCCGGGCCTTGATGCCGAAAAGCTTCTCTATGGCCTCTTTCATCTCCCTTTCCACCGGGGGCACCACGCTGGAGAGGAGGGCGGCCTTGGGGGGAGGGAGGTTTTCCAGGGCGAAGAGGTTTTGCAGCACCACCCGGTACTCGCTTTCCATGCGCATCCGGTCGGTGTGGATGCGGAAGTGGGCGATGAGGTCCTCCCCGGAGAAGACCCCTAAGACGGTGGAGGTGTTGCCGATGTCAATGGCTAGGAGCATGGGGCTAAGCTTGGCCTTCCTGTCCCTCTTCCCAGGGTTCCAGCACCACCTTGACGGTGATTTCCGCATTGAGACTGGCGGAAACGGAACAGTATTTGGTGTGGGAAAGGTGGGCGGCGCGCTCCAGGGCCTCCAAGGTGACGTTGGGTCCGGAAGCGATGTGGGTGATGGTGATGTGGGTGTAGCGCTTGGGATGGGTTTCCGCCCGGATGCCCTCCACCTCCACCCGGTAGCGGGCCAGGGGTTGCTTTTTCTTCTTCATGATGTCCACCACGTCGTAGGCGGTGCAGGCCCCTAGGGCCATGAGGAGGAGCTCCATGGGGCGGGGGCCGGTGGCGGGCTGGTCCCCGTCGATCATCACCTTGTCCCCTTGTTCGTTGATGCCCAGGAAGCGGTGGCCTACCAGATGGTGGATCACAACCCTCTTGGTCATGAGCCGGATTTTACCAGGCTTTCATCTATCCCGCTAGAATGGGCGTAGATGCGGGTATTCCTCCTGGTTTTCGCCTTGGTATGGAACCTGGCCTTGGCCTTTCCCCGGGTGGGGGTACACCAGGGTTTTACCCGCCTGGTCTTTGACCTGCCCCAGGGGGATGTCCAGTACGGCCTTTCCCAAGAAAACGGTCAGCTTGTGCTGAACCTGAGGGGGGTGAAGGGGGCCTCCTTGGACCAGGTGGTGAACTCGGCCGAGGTGGTTTCCGTGCAGACCATCCCGGAAGGGGAGGGGGTGCGGGTGGTGGTGCGCCTGAAAGGGCCGGTGGAGGCCAAGGTGGTGCGCTATACCGACCCTGACCGGTTGGTGGTGGACTTAATCCTCAAGAAGGAAGCTGCTTCCCCAGCCAAGCCCGCTTCGGACCCCGTCCGCAACCGGCCTCCCAGGCCGCCGAAACCCGTGGTCCTCCTGGACCCGGGGCATGGGGGCATAGACCCGGGGATGGTGGGGCATGTGGTGGAAAAAGAAGTGGTGCTGGATGTGGCCTTGCGCCTTAAGCGCCTTCTGGAGAGGGAGGGGATAGAAGTGCGCCTCACCCGGGACCGGGATATGCACCTTTCCCCCGACAAGCGGGAGGACCTCTCCCGGCGGGCCTCCATGGCCGATAGTTCCCAGGTGAACCTGTTCATCTCCATCCATGTGAACGCTACCCCTACCCGCACCGCCCAGGGGGTGGAGGCCTTTTACTTTGGCCAGGCCCAGGACTCCCGCATCCTGGCCCAGGTG
>NZ_CALLUR010000059.1:0-15004 GCF_938010445.1 uncultured Thermus sp. | reverse complement strand
ATCTCCGCCACCTTCTTCACCGTGCGCAGGAGGGCGTCGGGGTTGAGGCTTAGGGAGTCTATGCCCTTTTCCACCAGGAAGGCGGCGAACTCCGGGTAATCGGAGGGACCCTGGCCGCAGATCCCCACCTTCTTCCCCTTGGCGTGGGCTTTTTCCAAAAGCATGGCGCAGAGGGCCTTGACCGTCTCCCGCCTTTCGTCAAAGAGCCAGGCTACCCTTTCCGAATCCCGGTCCAGGCCCAAGGCCAGCTGGGTGAGGTCGTTGGAGCCGATGGAAAACCCGTCAAAGAGCTCGGCAAAGGCCTCGGCCTCGAGGATGTTGGAGGGAATCTCCGCCATCACGTAGACCTCCAGCCCCCCCTCTCCCCGCCTCAAGCCCCCTTCCGCCATCACCTCCAAGACCCTGGCCCCCTCCTCCGGGGTGCGGCAGAAGGGCACCATGACCATGAGGTTCTTCAAGCCCATCTCCTCCCGCACCTTCCTCACCGCCTGCACCTCGAGGAGAAAGCCCTCCTTGTAATCGGGATGGTAGTAGCGGCTGGCCCCCCGCCAGCCCAGCATGGGGTTTTCCTCCTTGGGCTCAAAGAGGTGCCCCCCGAGGAGGCGGGCGTACTCGTTGGTCTTGAAGTCGGAGAAGCGGAGGATTACGGGCCTGGGGTAGAAGGCGGCGGCGATGAGGCCAATGCCCTGGGCCAGGGTGTCCACGAAGTAGGCCCGCTTGTCCGGGTAGGCCTCCGTGAGCTCCTCCACCTGGCGCTGGACCTCCTCGGGCAGGGTTTCAAAGCGGGTTAAGGCCAAGGGGTGGATGCGCACGTGGCTGGCGAAGACGAACTCCATGCGCAAAAGCCCCACCCCATCCGTGGGTAGGAGGCTTACCCTGAGGGCCTCCTCCGGGGTGCCCACATTCACCATGATCCGGGTGCGGGTTTGGGGCAGGGTTTCGGGCCGGACCTCCTCCACCTCAAAGGGCAGGGCCCCCCGGTAGATGCGCCCCACCTCCCCCTCGGCGCAGGACACCGTGACCACCTCCCCCTCGGGGATGAGGCGGGTGGCCCCCAAGGCCCCCACCACCGCGGGCACCCCCAGCTCCCGGGCCACGATGGCGGCGTGGGAGGTGCGCCCGCCCCGCTCGGTGACGATGGCTGAGGCCCGCTTCATGATGGGCTCCCAGTCGGGGTTGGTGGTTTCCGTGACCAGGACCTCGCCTTCCTGGAAGCGATCCATCTCCTTGGGGTCTTGGAGCACCCGGGCCCTTCCCGTGGCGATGGCCTCGCCCACGGCCAGGCCTTCGGCCAGGACCTCCCCCCTTTGCAAAAGGCGGTAGATGCGGAGCACCGGGGCCTTTTGCGAGTGGACGGTTTCGGGGCGGGCCTGCAGGATGAAAAGCTCCCCCGTGGGCCCGTCCTTGGCCCACTCAATGTCCATGGGGGTGGGCGCTCCCCGCTTTTTGCTGTAATGCTCTTCAATCTTGAGGGACCAGTCGGCCAGGAGGAGGGCCTCGTGGTCGGAAAGGGCAAACTGCTTGCGAAGGTAGGGGGGAGTGGGGCGGTTTCTGAGGCGGCCTTCCCTGGGGTCAAGGGCCAGGGTAAGCTCCTTGGGGCCCAGCTTTTTGTGCACCAGGGCCCGGTAGCCCGCCTTCAGGGTTTCCTTGTGCACGTAGTAGGCGTCGGGCCCCACCCGCCCCTGGACGATGTTTTCCCCAAGGCCGTAGATGGCGGTGATGTAGACAAAGCCCCGGTGGCCGGTGTCGGGGTCCAGGGTGAAGATCACCCCGCTGGTGCCGGTATCGGCCCGCACCATGCGCTGCACCCCCACGGAAAGGGCCACCTTCAGGTGGTCAAAGCCCATGTGGGCCCGGTAGCTGATGGCCCGGGCGGTGAAGAGGCTGGCCATGGCCCGCTTCACGTGGAGAAGGAGGTCTTCTTCCCCTTGCACGTAGAGGTAGCTTTCCTGCTGCCCGGCGAAGCTGGCGGTGGGGAGGTCCTCGGCGGTGGCGCTGCTGCGCACGGCCACGGGGAGGGCCTCTTCCCCCGCCTCTTGGGAAAGCTGCCGGTAGGCCAGGCGGATCTCCTCCTCCAGGTCCTTCGGGTATACCCCCTTCAGGATCAGGTTCCGCAGGCGGCGGCTGGCCTTTTGCAAGGCCAGGGGGTCGTCGGGGTCTAGGTTCTTGAGCTCCTGGCGGATGGCCTCCTCGAGGCCATTGGCCTTGAGGAAGTACCCGTAGGCCTCGCTGGTGGTGGCAAACCCCCCGGGCACCTTTACCCCCAAGGGGGCAAGCTCCCGGATCATCTCCCCCAAGGAAGCGTTCTTGCCCCCCACCAAGGGGACGTCCTCGAGGCCCACCTCCTGGAAAAACCGTATCCAGCGCATACCCTTCCTCCTTTCTTAGGGAATGCCCCCCTTTTTGAGCAGCTGCTTTAGGATTTCCTCGGGGCTTTCCCCCTCGTAAAGGGCTTCTTCCGTGAGGAAAAGCCGGTGGGGAAGGGCCAAAAAGGCGGCGTCCTTAAGCTCCTTCCAGTCCACCAAGGGTTTTCCCCTCAGGTAGGCCAGGGCCCGGGCCAGGGCCAGCCAGGCCTTGGCCCCCCGGGGGGAGAGGCCCATGCGCAGGCGGCCATCCTCCCCGCTCAGGAAGGCCACGTGGGTGATGGCCTCCAGGGCCTCCTTGGCCACCCGCACCGCCTGGGCCTCCTTTTGCGCCTTTAGGAAGTCCACGGGCAGGGGTTCGGGAAGATGGGGTTCTTCCGTCAGAATCCTGAGCCACACCTCCCGCCTAGGGGGGCGGAAGGGGATTCGGGCGGTGAAGCGGTCCAGCTGGGCCTCCGGGAGGGGGTAGGTGCCCTCAAGCTCCAGGGGGTTTTGCGTGGCCACCACGAAGAAGGGCTCAGGGAGGGGGTAGCGTACCCCTCCTATGGTTACCGCCCGCTCCTGCATGGCCTCGAGGAGGGCCGACTGCACCTTGGGCGGGGCCCGGTTGATCTCGTCCGCCAGGACCACCTGGGCGAAGAGGGGTCCTTTGATGAACTCAAACCGTCCCTCGCGAAAAATCTCGCTGCCCGTGAGGTCCTGGGGGAGGAGGTCGGGGGTGAACTGGATGCGCTTGTAGCTGAGGCCGCTGGCCCGGGCGAAGCCCTCCGCCAAAAGGGTTTTCCCCAGGCCTGGCACCCCCTCCATGAGGGCGTGCCCCCGTCCCAGGAGGGTGGCGAGAAGGGCCTCAATCACCTCCTCCTGCCCGAAGAGGACTTGGCCAAGGGCTTTTTGGATGGCGGAAAGCTCTCCCTCCACCTGTCCCCCTACCCTTCCGCCGCCTTGCGCTCCTGGATCACCTTCTGGGCCAGGTGAGGGGGGACCTCGGCGTAGTGGCTGAACTCCAGGGTGTAGGCCCCAGCTCCCCCGGTGAGGCTGGGAAGGGCCTTATAGTATTCCAGCACCTCAGCCAAGGGGACCTCGGCCCTCACCGCCGCCAAGGCCCCCTCCTGCTCCATGCCCAGGATCCGCCCCCGCCTTGCCTGGAGGTCGGAGAGGATATCCCCCACCCGCTCCTGGGGGGCGATCACCTTGATCTGGTAGATGGGCTCCAGGAGTACCGGGCTGGCCTGCTCCATCACCTTTTTGAAGGCCATGCTGGCGGCGATCTGGAAGGCGAGGTCCGAGGAGTCCACCTCGTGGTAGGAGCCGTTATACACGATGGCCTTGAAGCCCATCACCGGATACCCCGCCAGAACCCCCTTCTTGGCGGCCTCGAGGATCCCCTCCTCAATGGCCTCCTGGTACTTGCTGGGGATCACCCCCCCGGTGATGCGCCACTCAAAGCTGTACTCGGGGGCGGGCTCCAGCCGGAGCCACACGTCCCCGTACTGGCCGTGGCCTCCGGTTTGCTTCTTGTACTTGCCCTGGCCCTCCGCCACCTTGCGGATGGTTTCCCGGTAGGGCACCTTGGGCACGGAGAACTCCACCTCCACCCCGTAGTCCGCCAGGCGCTCCTTGGCGGTGGTGAGGTGGAGCTCCCCATGCCCCCAAAGGAGGAGCTCCCCCGTCTCCTCCTGGCGCTCCAGCCTTAAGCTGGGGTCCTCCTCCAAAAGTTTTCTCAAGGCCTCCCCCAGCTTGGCCTCGTCGGTTTTGCCCTTGGGCCGGATGGCCACGGGCACGTTGGGCTCAGGTAAACGGGCGAAGGGCACGGCCTCGCTTTCCGGCCTTTCCCCTTGCCAAAGCACCATGCCCCGGTGGAGGGTTTCCGCCTTGGGAAGGCCCAGGATAAACCCCCCTTCCGCCTCTTCCACCTCCAGGAGGTCCTTGCCCATGGGCACATAGAGGTGGGGAAGGCGCACGGGGCCCGCCTCGCTGGAGAGGGTATCCCCCGGCTTTAGCCTTCCCCGGTAGAGGCGCAGGTAGGCCACCTGGCCCATGAAGGGGTCCACCTGCACCTTGAAGACCTTGGCCAGGGCAGGGCCCTGGCCAAAGCGCTCCTCCGGGGAGGGGAGGGCTTCCAGGACCAGGTCCAAAAGGGGTAGGACCCCGATGCCCTCCGTGCCCGAGGCCAGGGCCACGGGGTAGAGGAGGCCCTGGCGCACCGCCTCGTGGAAGGCCCTTTCCAGGGCCTCCCCGGTCACCTCCTCCCCTTCCAGGTACTTTTCCAGGAGGGCCTCGTCGGTTTCCACGATGGCCTCGAGGACCTCCTGGCGGAAGCGCTCCACCCGTTCCCGTTCCTCCTCGGGCACGGGCACCTCCACCTCCTGGCCGTTTTGGTACCGGTAGGCCTTGCCGTGAAACACGTCAATGAGACCCACCCAGCGCCCCCCGGCGAAGAGGGGCAGGTCAATGGGCAGGATGTGGCCTAAGGTGGCCCGGAGATCCTCCAAAAGGGCGTAGTAATCCCCCCCCTTGTCCAGCTTGGTGACCACCACCATGCGGGCGAGTCCCAGCCGCTCCGCCACGGTCCAGGCCCTTTCCGTGCCCACCTGGACTCCGTTTTCCGCGGAGACCAACACCATGGCGGCATCCGCGGCCTCCAAGGCCCCCCGTATCTCCCCCACGAAATCCCCGTAGCCGGGGGCGTCCAGGAGGAAGATGCGGTGGCCCTTGTACTGTAGGGGGGCTACCCCGGTGCGCACCGTGGTGCGGTGGAGTTTGGCCTCGGGGGTGTAGTCGGTGGTGGTGGTGCCGTCCTCCACCCGGCCCATGCGCTCCTTGGCCCCGGTTCGGAAAAGCAGGGCCTCGGTCAAGGTGGTCTTGCCGCTTCCCGCATGGCCCACCAGGGCCACGGTTCGGATGGGAGAGGTTCCTGGGATCATCTTCCCTCCTTCTTGGTGCCCATAGTATAGGCCTAAGGAGGGGGCGATTGTCCCAAGTGCTCTACGTGCCCAGGAGGCTTCTGGAGGAAACCCGCACCCACCTGGATAAGGAGGTGCCCAGGGAGGGGGTGGGGCTTTGGGCGGGCAGGCGGGAGGTGGAACGGGTCATCCCCTTGCCCAACGTCCACCCTGAGCCCTTGACGGGGTATTTGGCGGAACCCCTGGCCCTGCTTCGGGCCTTGAAGGAGTTGGAAAGGGAGGGCCTTAGCCTTCTGGCCATCTACCACTCCCACCCCAAAGGGCCTGCCCTTCCCAGCCCCACCGACATTCGCGAGGCCCGCTGGCGGGTGCCCTACGTGATCTTCGGCACCGATGGGGTCAGGGCCTTCCTCCTTCCGGAGGGTAGGGAGGTGCCCCTAAGCCTCCTCCCTTAACCCCCGTAGAACCAGCCCGTGTCCCACAGGATGAGGGGCTTGGCCTCCTCCCTCACCCCAGCCTCCACCACCTCGGCCACCACCAGGCTGTGGTCCCCGCCCTCCAGGAGGTGGCGCACCTCGGCCTCGAGCCAGTAGGGAAGCTCGGTGAGGAGGGGAAGGCCAAAGGTGGGGGAGGGTTCAAAGGGATGGCCGTTTAGGGAGTTCCCCTCCCGCACCGTGGGCTTGAAGAAGTCCTGGGCGATCCCTTTCTGGTGGTGGGCCAGGGTCATGAGGGCCAGCTTCCCCGTGCGCGCAATAAGCTCGTGCAGGCGGCTATCCCGCTTCACCCCCAGGGCGATGAGGGGTGGGGTGAAGGAGGCCTGGGTCACCCAGTTCACGGTGCCGGCGGCGTAGTCCTCCCCGTCCTTGGCCGTGAGGATGTAAAGGCCATAGGTGAAGCTGCGCAGGACTTTCTTCTTGGCCTCGAGGTCCATGCCCCCTATTTTAGCGGCCCAGGAGGGTCTGGATCAGGGCCTCGTGGATCTCGCCGTTGGTGGCCACGATGTAGCGGTGTCCCAGGCGGTAGGGCCGGCCTTCCAGGTCCGTCACCTTGCCCCCTGCCTCCTCCACGATGAGCCAGCCCGCCGCCACGTCCCAAGGGTTTAGCTTCACCTCCCAGAATCCTTCCAGCCTCCCAGCGGCCACATAGACCAGGTCCAAAGCCGCCGCCCCAGGCCGGCGCACCAGAAGCCCTTGGGAGAGGGCCCGGTGGAAGTAGGTGAGGTTTTCCGGGTCCTTGGCCACATCGTAAGGGAAGCCGGTGGCCAGGAGGCTTCCCAAAAGCTCCTTGCGCTTTGTGACCCGGATGGGCCTCCCGTTTAGGAAAGCGCCTTCTCCCCGCACCGCATAAAAGGCCTCGTCCCGGCTGGTGTCCAGCACCACGCCCACCTGGATCTTCCCCTCCACCTCGAGGGCGATGGAAACCCCATAGAAAGGGAAGCCATGGGCGTAGTTCACCGTGCCGTCCAAAGGGTCCACGATGAAGCGGAGGGCCTTTCCTCCCTCGCTTCCCCCTTCCTCCCCCAAAAAGCCCGCCTCGGGGAAGTGGGAGAGGAGAAGGTCTTTAATGGCCTCCTCCGACTCATGGTCCGCCTGGGTCACCAGGTCCGTGGGTCCGGACTTGGTGCCGTGGGTGAAGCCCTTTTCCAAGTAGTAGGCGTGGATGCCCTTGGCCAGGTGGGCGGCCTCCAGCATGGCGGCCAGAAAGGGGTAGTAGGGGTGGTTCCTGCCGATCACCCCTCCATCATACGGGGCCGTACCCACCAAGGCGCCTGGCCTTGGCAAAAAGCGCCCGTAACTTCTCCTCGTCCTTTACCCCGGGGGCCCGTTCCACCCCGCTGGCGAGGTCCAGGGCGTAGGGCCTTAACGCCAGAACCTCCTCCAGGTTTTCCGGGGTGATGCCCCCGGCCAGGATTACCCGCTTCCCGGTTTGCAAAAGGGGCCGGGCCCAGTCCCTTGGGTAGGCCTGGCCGCTTCCCGGGGCCTTGCCGTCCAGAAGGAGGGCGCTGGCGGGGTAGTCCTTCCAGGCGGGGTCTGCGGGGCCGGTGAGGGAAAAGGCTTTGATGACGGGGTAGTGCTGGCCGATGGCCTCCGCCCACTCCGGAGGCTCTTGGCCATGGAGCTGGACCACCTGGAGCCCTGCCCTTTCCATGAGGGAAAGCACCTCCTCCGGCTCCTGATCTTGAAACACCCCCACCCGCACCACCAAGGGCCCCAGGGCCTGGGAGAGGCTGCGGGCGGCCTCCGGGGTAAGCCGCCTCTTGGAGGCGGGGGCGAAGACAAAGCCTAGGGCATAGGCCCCTAAGGCCTCGGCCAAAAGGGCGTCTTGGGTCCGGGTGATGCCGCAGATCTTGATGCGGATCAAGGCAGAATCTCCCTGACGGCAAAGAAAACCTGGGGGAAGGCCAAGGGGGCAAGGGCCTCCTCAGGCCTAGGCTTTCCCACCCCCGGACAAGCCCCTTCTAGGGGCTTCCGGTAGGCCTTCTCCTGGTTTTCCTCCAGGTTCACCAGCCAGACTTCGGGAACCCCGGTTCGGACGTAAAGGGGGAGCTTCACCTGGCGATCGTAGGCCAAGGAGGCCTCGGCCATCTCTCCAGGAAGGAGGAGGTCCTCGAGGCTAGGGTGGTCCTGGGCGTAGAAGTCGGGGCGCGCCTCCAGGAGGACCAGGTCCGGCGGGGGCTCGGAAAGGGAGGAAAGCCTTAGGGGGTCCTGGACCCCCACCAAGGCCTGCTCCCCCAGGGCTTGGTGGAAGGGGGCGTTGGGCGTTTTGACCAGGGCCGGATGCCGGCTTCCTGTGGGGCTCATTTCCCTCATGGAGCCCGTGATGGGCTCCACCCTTTCCCCCTGCGGGATTACCCCGGCCTCCAGGAGGCGGTGGTCCTCCTCCCGGGTGAAGCGCCGGGGCTGGACCATGCCCTTAGTCTAAGGCCCCACCGGCCTAACCGGTGAGGCCAGGTATCCTAGGCCCCTAACCGCACTTGGAGTAACCGCAGGCTTGGCACTTGAAGCACCCTTCCTCCCGTACCAAGGCCTTTTCCCCGCAAGAAGGGCAGGTGATGGCCCCCGCCAGGGCCAAGCCCCCTCCCGAAAGGGAGGGAACGGGCTCGAGGGAAGCCCCTTTGGAGTAGGCCTCCCCCTTTAGGACCTCGGGGACCGTTTCCAGGGCCACGGCGATCAGGTCCGCCTTGCTGGAGACCAGCCTCCCCTGGTAGGTGCCATAGAGCCCGCCGTTGATCCCTCTCAGGGTGCGCACGATGGCCTCCGGGGGTACCCCGTACTGGAGGGCGATGGAGACCACCCGGCCCAGGGCCTCGGAATCGGCGTTGGCCTCGTCCCCCGCCTTGCCCGAGGTGAGGATGACCTCAATGGGCCGGCCTTCCCACATGTTCACCGTGACCAAAAAGCTCCGCTTGCCCCCATCGGGGGAGAGGAGCTTGACCATATCGGTGAAGCCCATGAGCCTCCCCGGGCGCTCGTAGACGGGAGCCCCTTGGGACCGCATATGGTCTGCGCCCGTGACGGAGGGAACCGGGTCGGGTATGGTCTGTGGGTCGGGGACGGAGGTAGCCCCCTTGGGGCTGGCCTTGTCCTCCTTCTTTTCCGTCTGAGTTTCCTTCTTCACCGTCAGCACCTGGAACTCCCTAGACCCGTCCCGGTAGACGGTGATGCCCTTGCACCCCGTGCGGTAGGCCTCCAGGTAGGCTTCCTCCACCTCTTCCACGGTGGCGTGGCCCGGCAGGTTGATCGTCTTGGAGAGGGAGTTGCCCGCATACCCTTCGGCGTCAAAGGCCCTTTGGATGGCCCCCTGCATGCGCACG
The DNA here is from genome assembly GCF_938010445.1 of uncultured Thermus sp. Lineage (NCBI taxonomy): Bacteria > Thermotogati > Deinococcota > Deinococci > Thermales > Thermaceae > Thermus > uncultured Thermus sp. Next base: position 5,924 of record NZ_CALLUR010000059.1, on the reverse strand, counting down.
TGGTCCAGGGGCGGGATGTCGTGGGCGCACTGGAAGACCTGGCGGATGGGTTCGGGGACGAAGGGAAGCCCTTGCACCGAGCCGTGGCCGTCCTCCTGGATGGCGGCGATGATCCTCTCCCAGTCCCACTTCCCCTCCTTCTCGTACTCGGGATGGGGCGGGTAGGCCTCCATGAGCTCCACGAAGAGGGGGTGGAGGAGGGGCTTGTACTCCCCGCCGATCCTGCGCCACACGAAGGGGCTGAAGACGGGCTCAATGCCGCTAGAAACTCCCATGAGCATGCTGGTGGTGCCCGTGGGGGCCACGGTGAGGAGGGCCACGTTGCGCCTGGGCCTAACCCCTAAGGCCTGGAAGTATTCCCGGTGCTCCTCGTAGAGGGGGAAGGGGCCCCTCTCCTGGGCCAGGGCCTCCGAGGCCTTGATGGCCTCCTCCCGCATGGCCGAGGCGATGGCGTAGGCCTTTTCCCTGGCGGCTTCCGAAGCGTAAGGGAGGCCCATCTTGATGAGGGCATCCGCCAGGCCCATAAGCCCCAGGCCTAGCCGGCGGAGCTTTCTCGCCGCCTCTTCGTTGTCGGGGAGGGCGTACTGGTTCACGTCCAGGACGTTGTCCAGGAAGCGGATGGCGGTGTGCACGTCATGGCGGAACTCCTCCATCTGGAACTCCCCGCCCTTCACGTAGGCGGCCAGGTTCAAGGCTCCCAGGTTGCAGGACTCGCCCACCGTGAGGGGGATTTCCCCGCAGGGGTTAGTGGAACGGATCTGGTACTTGGGCCCAAGCCCTTTTAGGGCCGAGAGCTCGTTGATGCGGTCAACGAAGATGAGCCCTGGCTCTCCCGTGGCCCAGGCGTGCCAGGCGATCTCGTGCCAAAGCCAGCGGGCCGGGACCTTGCCCCCGAAGAGGGGGATGGGCTTGGCCCCATCCTCCCGTTCCGGCAGGCTGGGGATATGGCCCGTGTAGCCCCCCTCCACGGGGTAGGGGTAGTACTTGCCCGGCACCTCAATGGGGGTTACGGGCCAGAGGGTATCCCCCTCTACTGCCCGGATGAAGGCCTCCGTGGCCAGGATGGAGATGTTGAAGGTGGAGATGTCCCCTTCCGCCTTCTCCCGGTCCAGGTCTTTGGCGGTGAGGAAGTCCAGGAGGTCAGGGTGCTCAATGGAGAGGGTGGCCATGCCCGCGCCGCGGCGGGTGCCGCCCTGCCTCACCACCCGCAGCACTGGGGCGTATACATACCTCAAGGTGGCCACGGGGCCCGCATTCTCCCCACCCAAGGCGGCCCACTCCAGGAAGTTATCAAAGATCTCCACCAGGAAGCTGACGGGGCCGGAGCTGGTCCCTCCCGAACCACGGATGGGGGCTCCCTCGGGCCGCAAGGAGGAGAAGTCCACATGGGGCGTCAGGCCTTTGAGGGCCAAGGCGGTGGCCTCCTTGGCTGCCTCTACAATCCCCCCCATGTCGTCGGGCACCCGGATGGCCTCCGGAGGGGGTGCCTTGAGGATGCCCACCCCGTAGCGCTCCGCCAGGGACCTAAGCTCGGGGGAAACCTCCCCGTAAACGGCCCTTTTGAAGTTCTTTAGGGCGATCTCCTCCTTTTCCCCTTCTGGGTTGGTGGGGGGGCGCATGAGGCCCCGGATGAAGTCGGCCACATCGGGATGGCTAGCGGAGAGGTAGGCCATCCCTTGCACCGTCCGGCGCTTGCGGTTCCCCTTGGAGCGGTAAGGATCCAGGTTGACCCCATTGCCCCCGCCCACCTTGGTGACCAGGGCCAGTTTCTTGGCCACCTCCATGATGCCTTCAAAGCTTTCTGGCGGGTTCTCCGTGGCCCCTTGCACGAAGCAGTTCAGCAGGTTGCCGTGGGCGGTACCGGCCCCCGCCAGGATGCGCCCACCGGGGGAGAAGCGCTTGGAAGCCATGAGGTGGTAAAACTTCTCCTCCCAGAAGGCGCGCTCTTCCGGCTTCTCGGGCTTGGCCACTTCCCGGGCCACCCGGCGGAACATGCCCAGGATGTCCCCATCCCCTTCTTGCAGATACTGGCGTTTGGCGATGGCCTGTGCGTGCTCATCAAACAAATGCTCCATAAATCCTCCCTGAGTACTTGAGTGGACAAGACCGCTGCCCCCAAGGGCTTTCCCCTATATCTTGGGGCAGGCGGAGGTGATGCTACAACCCCTGGGGTTTTCACCGCAAGTGGGGGGGATCACACTCTGCCCCCGCTTGTTGACTTGGTCCCCTTAGCCTACCAGAATGGAAAGGATGCGCGCGGCCTTCCGCACCCTGGGGTGCAAGGTGAACCAGGTGGAGACCGAGGCCCTTTTGGGTTTCCTTAAGGCCTTGGAGCCGGAGGTGGTTCCCCTCGAGGCGGGGGCCGACCTGGTGGTCATCAACACCTGCGCCGTGACCACCACCGCCGAGGCCGACGCCCGCAAGGAGATCCGCCGGGCCAGGAGGGCTAATCCCAAGGCCTTCATCGTGGTCACGGGATGCTATGCCGAGCTGGCTCCTGAGGAGGTGCGGGAACTGGGTGCCGACGCCGTGGTGCCCAACACCCGCAAGGCGGAGCTTCCCAAGGTGATCCTGGAGCACTTTGGCCTCCCCGCGGACCCCATCACCACCCCCCCCAACGAGTTCTGGGGGGCGGGGGAAAGGGGGCTTTTGAATAGTCGGGTGCGGGCCTTTTTGAAGGTGCAGGATGGCTGCCAGGTGGGCTGCGCCTACTGCATCATCCCCCGCCTCCGGGGCAAGGAGCGGCACCGGGATTACCGGGAGGCCCTAGGGGAGGCGGAGGTGCTTCTCCGCATGGGCATCAAGGAAATCGTGCTCACGGGGGTGCGGCTGGGAAGCTACCGGGGCCATCCCAAGGGCCTTGCGGGGTTGGTGGAGGACCTCCACCACCTGGGGGCAAGGGTGCGGCTTTCCTCCATTGAGCCCGAGGACGTGGGGGAGGATCTCCTTGGGGTCATGGCCCGCTATGCCCCCAAGGTGCGGCCCCACTTGCACCTTTCCCTGCAGACGGGTTCGGACCGCCTCCTAAGGCTTATGGGCCGCCGCTACGACAAGGCCTACTACCGCCACCTGGTGGAAAGGGCCTATGAGCTCATCCCCGGCTTTGCCCTCACCACGGATGTCATCGCTGGGTTGCCCACGGAGACCGAGGAGGAGCACCGAGAAACCCTGGCCTTTTTAGAGGAGCTTAGGCCCACCCGGGTCCACGCCTTCACCTACACCCCCAGGCCCAAGACCCGGGCGGCCTCCATGCCCCAGGTGCCCCCGGAGGTGCGCAAGCGGCGCACCAAGGAGATCATCGCCTTGGCCCAGCGCCTGGCGGAGGAGCGCATAAGGCCCAAGCTGGGAAGCCAGGTGGAGGTTTTGGTGGAGAGGGTCCAGGGCGGTTTGGCCTTGGGCCACACCCCGGACTATTACGAGGCCCGGCTTTCCGGGCCTGCCCGGCCCGGGGACACGGTTTTGGCCCGGGTGGAGGGGGCGGAGGGGTACACCCTTTTGGGCCGGGTGGAGGCGGTAGTGGAAGGCCACCCGCTTCCTGTGGAGCTTCCCTTAAGGTAGACTTTTCCCATGGAGTGCGTGTTCTGCCGCATCATCGCCGGAGAGCTTCCTTCCCGGAAGGTCTACGAGGATGCGGGCTTTGTGGCCTTCCACGACATAAGGCCTAAGGCCCCGGTGCATGTTTTGGTGGTGCCCAAGGAGCACATCGCGAAGCTTTCCGACTACCCCGACACGGAGGAGGGGGAGAGGAAGCTCGGGGCCCTTTTCCGCACCGCCAACCGGGTGGCGCGGTCCTTGGGGCTAGAGGGCTACAAGGTCCAGGTGCACGTGGGGGAGAAGGGGGGGCAGGAGGTCTTTCACGTGCACGTCCACGTCATGGGGAGCCCTTCCTAAGGACAAAGCGATCCAGCACCCGGCCGCTGGGGTCCAAGGCCAAGCCCACCAGGGTTTCCCCTTCCGCCTCCAGGAAGAGGGCATGGTGGGCTACCGCCAGGGCCTGGGTGTAGGGGGAAGGGGGTTTGGTGGGGTAAAGGCTGGCTCCCCCTCCTCCCACCACCAGGTGGGTGGTGGGGCCCACCTGGAGGCGTTCATAGTGGTGGTCGTGGCCCGCCAGGACCAGGGGTATACGGTGCTGGCGTAAGAGAGGCTCGAGGAGGCTTCGTAGGCTCGGGCTCCCCCCGTGTAGCCCCGAGGAGTACAGGGGACGGTGGAGGATCAGCACCGTCCAAGCAGCTTGGCTGTGGCTAAGGGCCTGGGCTAGCCAGGCCCGCTGGGCCCTGAGGTTTCCTTCCGTGTAGAGGACCAGGAACTCTATTGCTCCCAGGCGCACCTGGTAGTAGGGCCGTTCCAGGTGGAAGCGCCGGAGTTGCTCCTCCAGGTGGGGAGCGTCATGGTTGCCAAAGGCGGGGTAGAGGGGCACGGGGGGAAGCTCCCGGAGAAAGCCCTCCACCACCTGCCCCCGGGGGTAGAAATTGTCCCCCACGGTAAGAAGGGCAGCGAGGGGCTTGCGGGCATGCTCCGCCCGAAAGAGCCGGGCCACCTGCAGGCGGCCGGGGGTGTCCTGGCCCCAATCCCCTATGACCGCCAGGCGCTGGCCCAAGGCCAGCCCCAGGAAAAGGAGGAGGAGAAGGGCCCTTTGCACTAGGCTTCCGCTGCTCCGTGGGGCTTTAGGCTAGCCTCCTCCACCCCGGCTTTTTCCACCACCTCCTCCGCCACCAGGATGGGGGCCCCAGCCCTTAAGGCCAGGGCCATGGCGTCGGAGGGCCTGGCGTCCACCTCCAGCTCAATGCCCCGGTGCTCCAGGATGAGGCGAGCGTAGAAGGTTCCGTCTCGCAGGTCAATGATTTCCACGCGAAGAAGTTTTCCCTGGAGCATTTCCATCACGGACAGCAGAAGGTCTGGGGTTAAGGGGCGGGGGGGCTTTTCCCCTTGCAGGGCCACCACGATGTGGTGGGCCTCGAGGGGACCGATGACGATGGGAAGGAGTTTGTCGTTCTCCGTCCTGAGCAGAACCACCACGCTCCCGTTCTGGGGGTCCACGCCCAGGGTTTCAATCTTGGCGCTTAGCATACCTAGAGTATAGACTAGCGGCGTGAGGACCTACCCTGTGGAGATCGCTGGGGTTCGGCGCGAGCTTCCCATCGTTCAGGTGGGCCCGGATGTGGCGGTGGCCCTTTTGAACCTTCTGGGGGACACCGAGCTCACCGAGGCCGCCGCCGAGGAGCTGGCCAAGCACCTTCCCCCCGAGGCGGAAACCCTGGTTACCCCGGAGGTCAAGGCGGTGCCCTTGGCCCACGCCCTTTCCCGGATTACCAAGAGGCCCTACGTGGTAGCCCGGAAGACGGAAAAGCCCTACATGATCAACCCCGTGAGCCGTCAGGTGCTTTCCATCACCACGGGCAAGCCGCAGCTTTTGGTGCTGGATGGGGCGGACATCCCCCTCATCCGGGGGCGGAAGGTGGCCATTGTGGACGACGTGGTGTCCACAGGGTCCACCCTTTCCGGTCTTAGGGAACTCATTGAGAGCGTGGGGGGCCAGGTGGTGGCGGTTCTGGCGGTCTTCACCGAGGGTACGCCCCGCCAGGATGTCATCGCCTTGGGTCATCTGCCTCTCTTTCGGCCGGAATAGGAGGTTCTATGGAAACTTATCCCATTGCCATCGGTGGTGTTACCCGGCATGTGCCCCTCATCGAGCCCTTACCAGGACGGCGCATCCCCCTGGTGGAGTTTTTGGGGGACCCTGAGCTGGTGCGGGCGGCGGCCCAGGCCTTAAAGCCTTTGGTGCCTGCGGGCACGGAGGTGCTTTTTACCACGGAAACCAGCCCCATTCCCCTCACCCATGTGCTGGCGGAGGAGATGGGCCTGCCCTATGTGGTGGCCAGAAGGCGCCGCCGCCCCTATATGGAGGATCCCATCATCCAGGAGGT